>NZ_JBEZFT010000021.1:0-88180 GCF_040649595.1 Kribbella sp. NPDC048915
AAACCCTCCTCGCACGCCACCCCGTCTGCGCCTGGCCCGGCTGCAACCACCCCTCCCGCAACTGCGACCGCGACCACGCCACCCCCTTCAGAAAACCCGCCACACAAACCTCACCGGCCTCGTGCCCTACTGCGAGTACCACCACATCATCAAAGACACCCCCGCCTGGGGATGGACAACCACCACCCACCCCGACGGCTCAATAACCCTCACCACACCCACCGGCCACCGCTACACCACCGTCCCACCCGCCCGCGGCCCCATCACCCCACACACCAGCACCCCACAATCCGGCACCCCACCACACGGCAGACCGCCCGGCGCCTCATCAGACGGCACCACGAACGCGGCCGCCTGCCCGCCGAGCGACCCACCACCCTTCTGACCTGGACGCAGCCGCCCGCCGGAGCCCCCGACTGCGCGAACTCTTCCGTCTCGCTCGTGGTCGAACTGCTATCACCTGTGCCGACGTCGGACGCGGCTGCTTCAACCGGGCCTGGACGCAGCCTGGCCGACCGAAGTCTTCTCCGGCCTGATCAATCGATGGCCGCCGCAGCGGTAGCTCCGCCATCTCGGGCCTTGATTCAGGCGTGCGCGACCGGCGAAGTCGCTGCTTCCACCCGCCCGCAGACTCCTTGACGGACTTCGACTGCAGAGCACAAGTTCCCGATCACGCGCACCGTCATAACGCGGCAAGTCAGCTGTGCCTCAGCGCCTGCGCGAAGAGGACGCGGGACGGCCCTCGCAGGTACACCTCTGCGGAGGACCTTCGACGAGCGCAGGCCTTCGCCCGGCAGCCCGGCAGCACGGTCCCCGGCAGCACGGTCCCCGGCAGCACGGTCCCCGGCAGCGTAGGGTGCCCGACACCGTAGGACCTTAGGCGGCACGGCACCTCAGACGTGGCAGACCCTCAGGAGCCACCCCATATTGAGCGTGGCTGACCCAGGCGCCGCAGAACCTCAGGGCACCTCGAGCGCCGCAGACCCCAGACGTCAGGCACCCCACGCGCGCAGACCCCCAGGCGCCACGGCACCCTGAGCACGGCAAACCCCAGACCCCGCAGGACCTTGAGGATCGCGGACCTTGGGTGTGGCAGAACGCCCGGCGGAGCAGCACCTTGGCCTCGCAGAACCTCAAGCGCCACAGCACCCCAAGCACCGCAGCACCCCAAGCACCGCAGCACCCCAGGCAGCGCAGCACCCCGGGCCCAGGCACTCCCAGACCCCATGGTCTGAGGCGCGGGACAAGCTCAGGCACGACGGCACATCCAGCGCCGTAGACGGCGGGCCGGGCGCGACACTCCTTGAGTGTGGCGGCCGTTGGCGACGTTGCCGGAGCCCTACGCTGGTTCGCCGCCTAGGCGTTCGATGGCGTTGCGCAGGCGGCGGCGCCAGCCTGGGCGGCCGGCTTCTTCGTCGGCGGCGGCGAGGCTGACCAGGTGTTGTGCTGTTTCGAAGCTTTCGACGGTCTGGGGCTCCACTTCGGTCAGTGCGGCGGGCGGGTCGTCGTACACCTTGTGGGTCGTCCAGCCGAAGCCGTCGGGGATCAGGAGTTCGGGTACGAGTGTCTCGTGGCTGAGCGACGTCAGTTCGCTGTCGCCGTTGCCGATGCTGAAGATCGTCGTACCGCGGCGGCGTACGTCGTTGACTCGCTCCAGCAAGGTGGCGGGCGGTGCGTCTTCGGCGACCACCAGCAGGGACTCACCGCGGCCGGCGTCGCGCAGGCGGTCCAGGCCGATCGCCAGATGGGGCGGGGCGCCCGGCGGCGGCGACCAGCGGACCAGTGACGGGCGCAGGTCGTCGATGCCCGCGCGGTGCAGTTCGTCGTCCAGGTGCGCGGTCAGATGCCACGGCTCGTCGTCGGCCGGCCCGAACAGCATGAGCCCGCTGCGCCGCGTCGTGAAGCGTCGCAGCGCATAGCCGAACTCCGTCGTCCGGCTCCCCAGTTCGGTACCGCTCAGCATCTCCCGCAGGAGCGAGGCTCGGGTGAGATCCACACCCCCAACCTGACACATCCACCGGTCCGAACGCGAGGCAGACTGCGTCGTACGACGAACGAGAGGACGCGCCCGGTGACCACACCGACCTACGCGAGGACCTACCCGCCTGCCGCACCGAGCAGGTTGACGGAACTGGAAAGCAAACTGGGCGCCCGCCTCCCGGAGCCGTACCGCGCCTACCTGAGCACACAGGACGGCGGTGCGCTCGAGGGCTACAACAACCACGGTCTCGAGATCGTCACCGGCATCGGCGACGTCCCTCGGTGGTCCAGCCTGTGGTACCTCCTCAGCGTCGACGGCGACGTGATTCCGGCAGGCTGGATTCCGGTGGGTACGGATGCGGGCGGCGGCCTGTTCCTGCTGGTGGTGACAGGCGAGGACAGCGGCTCGGTCTGGTACCAGAGCAGCGAATTGGAGGAGGACGACGAAGGCGTGACCACCCCGGTCGTCCGCGAGCGGCTCGCCGACTCCTGGGACCAGTTCCTCGCATCAATCGAGCCGCTGGAGGAAACGAGCGGTTAGAAGAATCAAGCCGTCAGAAGGATCGAGCCGTCAGGCGTCCGGGAGGCGTTCGGCCTTGGATTGCAGGTAGTTCCGCTCCGGCATGCTCGTCGTACGGCGGGCCGCCAGCAGGTAACTCTCCCGCGCAGCAGCCGTATCGCCGGCCATTTCGAGCAGATGCGCGCGGACCGCCTCGAACCGGTGGTTCATGCGGTCGTCCGACGCGAGCGGCTCGAGTACGGCGAGCCCCTCCTTCGGACCGATCGCCATCCCGACGGCGACGGCGTGATTGAGCTTCACCATCGGGTTGTCGACGAGTTGCTCGAGTACGTCGTACAGCGCGACGATCTGCCGCCAATCCGTGTCCTCGGCGCGCTCCGCCGTGTCGTGGACGGCTGCGATCGCGGCCTGCACCTGGTACGGACCCAGCTGAGTCCGAGACAGCGCATCGCTCACCAGCGCCTCACCTTCGACGATCATGTCCCAGTTCCACTGGGAGCGGTCCTGCTCGGCCAGCGGGACGAGCGCCCCGTCCGGACCGGTGCGCGCCGGCCGCCGCGCGTCGGTCAGCAGCATCAATGCCAGCAACCCCGCCACTTCACCGTCGTCCGGCAGCAGTTTCCGTACGCCGCGGACCAGGCGGATCGCCTCAGTGGTCAGCTCCGCGCTGTGCAGCGACGTACCGGACGAGGCCGTGTAGCCCTCGTTGAAGATCAGGTACAGCACATGCAGTACGGCGGACATGCGCTCGTCCCGCTCCGCCTCGGGTGGCATCTCGAACGAGCTCCCGGCTTGCTTGATGCTCCGCTTCGCCCGGCTGATCCGCTGTGCCATGGTTGCCTCCGGCACCAGGAACGCGGCGGCGATCTGCGCCGTGGTGAGACCGCCGACCGCACGCAGTGTCAGAGCGATCTGCGATGCCGGTGACAACGCCGGATGACAACACAGGAAGAGCAAAGTCAGCGTGTCGTCCCGTCCACCCGGATCGTCGGCATCGGGGCCGGGCGCAACGAACTCCTCCGGCGCGGCGAGTTGTGCCGCGTTCTCCTCGCGCCGGCGCCGGGCCGACTCGCTCCGGAGCAGATCGGTCAGCCGCCGCGACGCGACCCGGATCAGCCAGCCACGCGGGTTGTCCGGCAGGCCTTCGGCCGGCCACTGCTGCGCGGCGGCGAGCAGCGCCTCCTGGACCGCTTCCTCGGCCAGGTCGAAGTGCCCGTAGTGCCGAACCAGCGCACTGAGCACCTGCGGCGTCTGCTCCCGCAGGAGGAGTTCGATGTCAGTCACATCTCCAGCCCTGACGCATCCATCACCGGCCGCACCTCCACCGCCACGTACTGCGCGTCGGGCATCCGCGCTGCGTACCCGATCGCCTGGTCGATGTTGTCGCACTCCACCAAGTAGAACCCGGCCAGGTGCTCCTTCGCCTCCGCGTAGGGCCCGTCGGTGGTGGTCGTGGTGCCGTTGCGGACCTGCACGGTCCGCGTGGTGATCGGGTCCGCCAGCCCGGCCCCGCTGACCAACTGGCCCTGCTCCAGCAGCTCCCGCGTGAGCGCTTCGTGCGCACGGCTCAGCCCGTCGCGTTGCTCGGCCGACAGACTCTCCCAGCTCTCGGCGTTGCTGTAGATCAGCAGCATGTACTTCACGGTCACCATCCTGTCCCCGGTGGAGGCCGCTGTGACCCCCGCTCGTCAGGTACGTCGGAACACCTGCCCCTGGTTTCGACACCTCCGGAATGTCGAAGTACCTCCGCCCCGCACCGACGTCCCTGTCGAGTGACGCTCAGCCGGGGCGTCCCGCCGTACGGGAGATAACCGATGGTTTCCCACTCCAAACGCTGGTTTGCGCTCGCACTGCTCTGCCTGACCGGTTTCATGATCATCCTCGACGCGTCCATCGTGCTGGTCGCCGTGCCGTCCATCGAGCGCGAACTGGTCTTCAGCAGCGGTGGCGTGCAGTGGGTGCCCAGCGGGTACGCCCTGATGTTCGGCGGTCTCCTGCTGCTCGGCGGGCGCATCTCGGACCTCCTGGGCCGGCGACGCGTTTTCGTCACCGGACTGCTGCTGTTCGCGGGCGCCTCCCTGCTGTGCGGGTTCGCGTGGAGCGGCGACGCGCTGGTGCTCGCCCGCGGTCTGCAAGGCGCAGCGGCCGCCGTACTCGCGCCGAGCGCGCTGTCGATCGTCATGACCACGTTCCCGTCCGGAGCGGATCGCAACAAGGCGTTGGGGATCTGGGGCGCGACCAGTGGTGTCGGCGGTACGGCGGGATCGCTCGTCGGCGGACCGGTCACGGACGGACTGGGTTGGCAGTGGATCTTCTTCATCAACGTGCCGGTCTGCGTGCTGGTCGTCGTACTGGCCCCGCTACTCCTGCAGGACAGTCGTGGACCGGGACGCCGCGGTTTCGACGTGGCCGGCGCCGTCACCGTGACCGCAGCGCTCATCGTCCTCGTGTACGCCGTCATCGAGGCCCCGACGTCGCCGCCCGTGCGCACTGCTCTGCTGGTGTTGCTGTCCGCAGGGCTTGTTGTGCTGTTCGTCCTGGTGGAGAAGCGGTCCGCCGCACCGCTCGTACCACTGCGGCTCTTCCGCTCGCGGGCACTGGTCGGCGGCAACCTCATCACGCTCAGCTGGGGTTTGGCGGCGTTCGGCCTCAACTTCGTGTACACGCAGTACGCCCAGCTGGCACTGGGCGCGTCAGCGGTTCGCTACGGCTTCATGTCCGCCGTACTCGCAGCCACCGCGGTGGTGGGATCGATGATCGGGCAGCACCTCGTCACCCGAGTCGGCCCACGCCGCGTCGCCTTCGTGTCGCTTCTGGTGGCGGGTGCCGGTACGACGGTGATGACTCGGCTGACCGCGACGTCCGGGTACTTCGAGGTGGCGTTCTGGGGGCTGACGATCTTCGGCGCCGGACTCGGCGCGGGCACGGTCGCCGGGTCGATCGCTTCGCTCAGCGACGCGCGTGGGGAGGACGCGGGCGTCGCCTCCGGCCTGCAGAACGCGAGCTTCCAGATCGGCGGCGCGATCGGGGTCGCGGTGGTGTCGGCGGTCGCTACAGCGAGTACGTCGGGTGTCACGCCGATCGCGCTGACTCACGGATTCCGGATCGCCTTTGTGACCGTGGGGATCTTCCTGGTGATCGGTCTGGCCGGCTGCCTGCTGCTCAAACGGTTGTTGGAGGTTGAGCGCTTGAACGGTGGGCACCTGAGGCGCGTAGCCGCCACTTCCGCCCGGCGGCCCCTGTGAAGGAGGCTCAATGCTCATCCTCGGACTGATCCTGTTGATTCTCGGGTTCGTCCTGAACATCTCGATCCTGTGGACGCTCGGCATCATCCTGCTGCTGATCGGCGCAGTGTTCTGGATTCTCGGAGCGACCGGCCGCGCGGTCGGTGGGCGAAGGCACTGGTTCTGACCCCTGACATCTCGCCCGGCCGCTGACAGGCCGGACCGGCCGAACCCCGCGGAGCGATCCGCGGGGTTCGGCCGGTCAGGATGGCTGCGGTCGGGTGCTGCTCAGTGCCGCCAGCCGAACTTCGGCGACCGTTTCTGGGTGAAAGCCTCGATTCCTTCGGCCAGTTCACCGGACGCGATCGTCTCGCGGTACCGCCGTACCGCCGCCGCATCGCCGTCACGGCCGGCCAGCAGCGCGTTGACCGACTCCTTGGCCGAGCGAATCGTCAACTGGGATCGCGATACCAGCGTCTCCGCGAAGGCCTCGGCCGCCGCCATCGGATCGTCCGCCACGCGGTCGACCAGCCCCTTCAGCTCCGCCTGGTCAGCGGTCAGCAACTCCCCGCTGAACAGCAGGTACTTCGTGGTCGCCGGACCGACCAGATCGAGCAGGACCTTGATCGCGGCCGGCGGATACACGACACCGATCCGGGCCGGGGTGACGCCGAAGCTCGCGTCCCGCGCGGCAAACCGGAAGTCACAGTTCACCGCGATCTCCAGCCCGCCGCCGATGCAGTGCTCGCGGACCACCGCGATCGTCGGTTTCGGGAACTCGCGCAACGCCGCCTGCGCCGCCAGGTTCGCCGCGCGCAGTTCCGCCATCGGATCGGCGGGATCGGCGCCCGAGATCAGGTCACGGATGTCGGCACCGGCCGAGAAACTCGCACCCTCGCCGGTCACCAGCAGGACCTGAACCTCGTCGTCGGCCGCGAGCCCGGCCAGCAGCCCAGGCAGCTCGGCCCACATCGCCCGGGTCAGCGCATTCCGCTTCGCCGCCCGATCGATCACCAACCGCGCGACCGCGCCGCCACCGCCGCTTCGACCTTCGCCCGAACGTTCGACCCGGAATCCCACCCGCGCAGTCAACCGCAGATCACGGCCGATCCGCCGCGCTCTGGGTCACAGACACGCCCGAATCGCCGACCAAACGTTTGATCTCAACGCGATTACATCCGGATAGCGGCCAGATCACGCTCCGACTCAGCCTGTGGATGTTCGTAATGCGTTAAGAGTCGCCCCCGATTCGAACCCGTGCGCAGAAGTGTGCTTGACTCCCTTCCGGTCGATAACGTTTTGATCTCGACAGATGGGGATTCAGAAGGTGGCTGCAGGACGACATAGCAAGGCGCGGCACAAGCAGTCGCGTCCGAAGGTGATCCAGCCAGGCTTGGCGAAGGTCGCGATCCCGGGCGCGGCGGTGGCGATGGTGGCCACCGGCTCCGCGGCCGCGCTGCCCAGCAAGCACGTTGAGCTCGACCCGTCGATCGCCAGCTCGTCCCTGCAGCTGGCGCGCGACACCACGATCAGCCGGGACGCGCTGCGCCCGCCGATCACGCCGTCGACGCCGACGGTGGCGCCGAAGCCGAAGCCCAAGCCGAGCCCGACCGCCAAGCATCTGAAGAAGCAGGCGCCGATCCCGAAGCCGACCGCGACCAAGACCCGCGCGGCCCAGGTGAACACGGCACCGCCGAAGATCACCGGCACGAAGTACACGACCACCGATCTGAACCTGTGGTCGCTGCCGTTGACCGGCGTCCTGCTGGACGTCCTGCCGAAGGGCACCAAGGTCTCGGTCACCGGCAAGGTCGACGGCATCTGGGCCGAGGTCGTCAGCGACGGCAAGTCCCGCTGGGTGAAGGCGCAGTACCTGTCCGCCACCAAGCCCGTGCCGAAGACGACGACCAGCACCACCGGCGAGATCTCGCAGGCGGCCTGCAAGTCCGGTTCCGGCGTCGAGGACGGCCTGACCCAGGACGCGATCCGCGTGCACCGCGCGATCTGCGCGAAGTTCCCGAACATCACGTCGTACGGCGGTCTGCGGTCCGGCGACAGCGGCTCCGAGCACTCCAGCGGTCGCGCGCTCGACATCATGGTCAGCGGCTCTGAGGGCCAGGAGGTCGCCGACTGGCTGAAGGCCAACTACAAGAAGCTCGGCATCAGCCAGCTGATCTGGCAGCAGCACATCTGGACGGTCCAGCGCAGCAGCGAAGGCTGGCGCGCGATGGAGGACCGCGGCAGCGCGACCGCGAACCACTACGACCACGTGCACGTCAGCGTCTACGGCAACTCCGGCACGGTCTGATCCACTCGAACGAAGCGGCCCGAGCACTCTGCCCGGGCCGCTTCGTCGTTTCTCAGGGCCTGATGTTGGCGTTCAGGTGGAAGAAGTTCGTCGGGTCGTAGGCGCGCTTGACCGCGCAGCCGGTCCAGGTCCTGCGGGCCGTACGCGGTGTCCGCGCGCCCTGGGTCGCCGAGGAAGTTCACGAACGTCCGGCCAGACGTGGGCAGGTCGATCTCGCGGTCGACGATCAGTGAGTACGGCGCCGCGCGGTGGCCGACCGGTCCGGCACCGGGTCCCGGGTTGGCCATCGCGCCGCCCCAGTGCCGCACCTCGACCATGGCGTCCTCGAGGTCGCTGATCACGTCGATCACCTCGTCGGTCAGCGCGTCCAGGAAGTCGAGGTGGCGCGCGGGCGTTCCGCCCATTGCGGCATCGGCGTACTCGATCGTTCGCAGTTCACCGGCGAGGCGCGGGCCTGCCACCGCGAAGAGTGGTTTGAGCAGGTGCTCCGCAACGTCGGCGGGCCCGGCGTACAGGACCTTGATCGCGACGGCGCGCTGCTCGGTGCCGGGGACTCGGGTCAGGACGACCGCAGTGCTGAGTTCGTTGGGGATCGTGGCGGTCCACTCGCGATACCGGCGGAGGATCGCGGCGGCGCGGCCGATGCCGTAGTACACGATGCCGGCGTGAACCTCGCGGACCGGATACAGGCGGAACTCGAGCGAGGTGACGATGCCGAAGTTGTCGGTGCCGCCGCGGATCGCCCAGAACAGGTCGGCGTGCTGCTCGGCGGTCGCGGTCACGAACCGTCCGTCAGCGGTCATAACCTCGGCGCGAATCACACTGTCGGCGGCGAAACCGTACTTGCGCGCCAACCAGCCGACACCGCCGCCCAGCGTGTAGCCGGTGACGCCGACGTCGCGGTGCGACCCGGACAGCGGCGCGAGCCCGAACGGCCGCGCGGCATCCAGCACCGCGCCCCACCGGGCACCCGGCGCTACCTTGGCGACGCGCCGCTCTGGGTCGATCAGCACGCCGGTCAGCTGCGTGGTCTTGAGCAGGATCCCGCCGTCCGCGGGAACTCGCGTGCCGTGTCCCGTCGCCTGCACCGCGAGCGGTACGCCGTATGCGCGCGCCGTCCGTGCCGCCGCCTGGACGTCGGTCCGCCCGGAGGCCTCGGCGATCACCAGCGGGCGCGAGTCCACCGAGGGGATCACGGACCGCCGCTGCTCGTCGTACTCCGGCTCGCCCGGCCGGCGGATCACACCATTGAACCCCGCCCCAAGCAGCCCCGCCACCACGTCGTTGACATCCGCCCCAACCGCCTGCGTCGACATCCGATCGCTCCTTCGCCGTATCTGCTTCCTGCTCGTACGTCGAAGGAGGTCGCCGGAAATCGACACGTCCGCCAGACTTTCCTCGATGACCCACTCGGTGGAGACCTCCGGCCAGACGCTGACCAAGCGCTACAGGTCATGGTCGCGCGACGAACCGGTGCGTGAGTGGACCGCGCTGACGTTGCTCACCCGGACGGCGCCGGGTCTCGCACCGGTGCCGCTCGAGTTGTCCCCAGGCGACAGTCCATGGCTGACGATGACGGTGGTCCCCGGCTCGCCTCTGCAGGGGTCGTTGACCGCCGAGCAGCTCGGCGCTGTCGGCGATGCCCTCGAAACGCTGTGGTCGGTCCCCTCCGAGGAGCTGCCGGCGATCGATCTGCCGGCTCTGGTCGAGCGCACCCGCTCCGGCCTGCGCGCGTTGTGTGATGGCGACGACGTCATCGGCGTAGCGGCCCGCGCCTGGCTCGACGACGAATCGCCGGACCTGACACCGATCGACGACCCGGTGGTCGCTCACGGTGATCCCAATCTCGCCAACTATCTGTGGGACGGCGACCGCGTCCGCATCGTCGACTTCGAGGACGCGGGCCGCGGTGATCGTGCGATCGAGCTGGCGAACCTGGTCGAGCACCTGTCCTGGCGACAGACCGACCCGACCTCGTTGGTACGGCGGTTCGCCGTGGACCCGGATCGTTTCCGGGCGGCGCGCTGCCTGTGGGCCGGGTTCTGGCTGATGCTGATCGGTCCCGGTGGGCCGAGCGCCGCCCGCAACCCACCCGGTACGGCGCAGGCGCAGGCGCGACGGGTGCTCAGGCTGGTAGCGGGATGAGGTCCAGGTCAGCCAGCCATCCGGATTGCCCACGTCGCTCACGTCCGTCCGGCTCAGCCGCAGCCACGCCCCCAACCCCCATCCGGAAGTTCCACACGTATGCGGTCGAGTGGTCCGGCGGTACGGCGACGTTCTCCGTCGACGGCCAGGTCGTTCGAGGCTGCCAGGGCGCACCGACGTACCCGATGCAACTGATGCTGGCCGTCTTCGACTTCCCGGACCAGTCCGGCCGCAACCACGTCCCCACCTTCACGGTGGACCGCATCCGGCATCAGCCGCAGTACTCGACCGCTCGGCAGGCAAGTCGCTAGCGTGCCAGTGATGCACGACCTCTTGGACGCCGCCCGTGCGGGCGACCAGCAGGCTTTCGCCGCGCTGGTCGAACCGTGGCGCGGTGAGCTGCACGCGCACTGCTACCGGATGCTCGGCTCTGACGCGGACGCCGAGGACGCCGTGCAGGAGACGCTGCTGCGCGCGTGGAACGGACTTCGTGGGTACGACGACCGCGGCTCGATCCGTCCGTGGCTCTACAAGATCGCCACGAACCGCTGCCTCACCATGATCCAGCAGCGTGGACGCCGCGAGCTGGAGACGCTGAAGCCGCTCCCGGAGAGCCGCCTCGCGTGGACGTCCACTCTGACGCCGGAGGCCGAGCTACTGACGCGCGAGTCCGTCGAACTCGCCTTCGTCGCGTCACTGCAGCACCTGTCCGCTCTGCAACGGGCAGTACTGCTGTTGCGGGACGTGCTGGCGTTCAGTGCGCGTGAGGTGGCTGAGCTGCTGGAGACCACGGTTGCCGCGGTCAACAGTGCGCTGCAGCGTGCGCGCGTCGTCGTACGCGACGTACCGAGTCAACAGCGCACACTGCGCGCGCTGGGTGCGTCCGCGGAACGTGAACTGGTCGAGCGGTACATGGCTGCCTGGGAAGCGCGGGACGTCGACGCGATTGTGGCGATGCTGGCGGCCGACGCGAAGTACTCGATGCCGCCGTTGCCGGACTGGTACGTCGGGCACGAGGCGATTCGTGGGTTCCTGCTCGACGGTCCGCTGCGCTCGGAGTGGCGGTTCCTGCCGGCGCGGGCGAACGGGCAGCTCGCCTTCGGAACGTACCTGCGCGACGGCGACCGCTACGTCCCGGCCGGGCTCGACGTCATCGTTCTGCGGGGAGCGGAGATCGCCGAGGTGGTGTCGTACCTCGAGGCGGACTTCCCGGCCTTCGGACTGCCCGCCGAACTCGCGCGATGAGTTTGCGGGACTTCCCGGGTTGTAGGGGGTGAGAACCACCTTCCCGAGGAGAGACATGACTGACGAGCAGCAGATCCGCACCCTGATCGAGAACTGGGTGACCGCGGTCCACACCGGCGATCTCGACGCAGTACTCGCGGAGCACGCGCCCGACCTGGTGATGTTCGACGTGCCCCCGCCGTACGACGGTGTGCGCGGACTGGACGCGTACCGCGACACGTGGCCGGGCTTCTTCGAGTGGCAGCGTTCGGGCGCGATGTTCGACCTCGAATCGCTCGAGGTGACCGCGGGGACGGACGTGGCGTTCGCGTTCGCCCTCCTGCACTGCCGCAACGCCGGCGACGATCCCGCCCGCCTGCTCCGGCTGACGATCGGCCTTCGTAAGGTCGATGGCCGTTGGACGATCACCCACGAACACCACTCGTTCCCACACGAGTCGGTCGAGCCTGACCTGAAGGCTGTGTTCGGCCAATGGTCCGCCGACACCGCCGCAGGCGACCTGGAGTCGTTGATGGAGCCCATCGCGGAGGACATCGTCTCCTACGAGATCGACGGCAACTACACAGGCAAAGCAGCTGTCCGCGACGTCTGCGCCACCGGACTGACCGCGAGCTCGAGCCCCGTCACGCTGCAGATCACCAACCCGACCATCGAGTCCGGGGACGACCTGGCTGTCGCCTGGTCCATCGACCACGTCATCGCCGACGGTGTCGAGACGACGTCCCGGGCCACGCGTGTCTTCCGCAAACGCGGGAGCGGCTGGCAGATGATTCACCAGCACCTCTCGTATCCAGCGTCTTAACTGATGTCCGGGCTCACGTCTTGGCCTACCACGCGGAGGACAGCGTCGGTGACTGCTTGAGGTGCGCGGAGGGCCGGGAAGTGGTCGATGCCGGGCAGCCAGACGAACTCGCAGCCGGGGATGCGCGCGGCGGTGCCGCCGGCCACGGCTGCGAGGATCGGGCGGTCCTTGTCGCCGGCCATGACGACCGACGGGGCGGTGATCTCGTGCAGGCGGTTGTACACGGGGGCGGTCGGTCTCAGGTACTCGTCCTGGTCGAACCACGCTGGGATCGAGGCTCGTAGCTGCGCCATCACCGCGTCGTCGGCGCCCGCCCCACCCCATATGCGCAGTGCGAACTGCACCATGCCGTCCACGTCGCGGCGTGCCAGCAGCGCGTCGTACTCCGCGTCCAGCTCGGGCTCGTCGGGCATGGGGAAGCCAGGGACGCCTGGGCAGAGCAGTACGAGGCCGTGGACCCGTTGCGGGTACCTCACCGCGAAGCTGAGCGCCGTACCGCCGCCCATCGAGCAACCGACCAGTAGCACACGGTCGAGCGCCAACTGGTCCAGAACCGTTTCGAGGTCGCCGAGCAGGGTGAACTGAGCCGTGGGCTGTGGGGAGCGTCCGTAGCCGCGGACGTCGTACCTGACGAGTCGCAGGCCGTCCAGCCCGGGTACGACGCGGTCCCAGTCCCGCGAGTCGCCGACGCCCGAGTGCAGCAGCACAATCGGTACGCCGTCACCTGCCAGGTGCTCGGCCCAGACGATGTCCTGCCCAACGGGGATCATCAGCTCCATCGCTTCAGCATGCCCGTTCGCGCGTACCAATGCCCGCCCGCGCGCAGGTGTTCGACGAACGCGCGCTGCAGTGAGGTGTCTTGCGGCACACTGTCGAGGTCCTTGTCCGTCAACGGACCGTCCGGGACAGGCAGGTGCAGTCCGAGCCGCATCAGCTCCCTGTCACCCTCGCTGGGGTCCTCCAGGGGCAAGAGCGGCAGCAGGTCGAAGCGACGCTGGAAACGCACGATGTTGGACTCGGGACGCAGGTACTCGGCGAGCTGCGGGTCGAGGAGCCAGGAGTGGCAGACGCGGCGCGATCGGCTTGGTGCACACCGCGGTACGCCATCAGCTCCTCGGCGTCATCCGGGAGCTGTGGATCGCCGATGTTCAGGCCCTCGACCCGTGCCAGGTGCCGCCCCTTGAAGCCCACTCGTGCCGCCGCGCTCAGAACGTCCACGTCGGTGATCCCTCCGTCGATCGGTTCCTTCGACCTCACCACGGGCCGCGGGTCGGGCGCACGACTTTTCTGTCCTAGGTCGCCGCTAGGCTCGCCGAAACGTCTACTGAGGGAGCTGGTGATGGCGAAGTTCGGGCGGTCCGACGACTTGGTGGGGGCGGAGTTCGTGGAGGCGAATCTGCGCGGCGCCCGGTTCGTCGAGTGCGATCTGTCAGGTGCTGTGATGCGCGGTGTCGACCTCCAGGGAGCCGACCTCGACGCGCCGTGGCTGAGTGAACCGGGCGGCAGCCTGAAGGTCAACGGCGTCGAGGTCGCGGCGTACGTCGACGGCGAGCTGAACCGCCGCTTCCCCGGCCGGGCGGAGCGCCGGGCGAAGGATCCGGACGGTCTGCGCGCGGCCTGGGCGACGGTCGAGCAGGCCTGGGCCGACGCGCTGAAACGCGTCGAGAGCATGCCCGAACCGACTGTCGACGCGTCCGTGGACGGCGAGTGGTCGTTCGCCCAGACGCTGCGGCACCTCGTCCACGCCAGCGACCTGTGGATCGGCCGCTCCGTTCTCGGGCGCGAGGACTTCCACCCACTCGGCCTCAGCTACCTCGCCAAGGACGACACCACACCGCCGTTCGCCGACGTCCTCGCCGCCCGCGAGAGCCGCGTAGCCATGGTCCGCGACCTGATCGCCAAGGTGACGCCGGAGGAGCTGGACACTTCGCGCGCCAACCCCCACGAACCGACCCGCGCTGAAACCACCCGGTCCTGCCTCCACGTGATCCTCGAGGAGGAATGGGAGCACTACCGCTTCGCCACCCGAGACCTCGACACCCTCGCCGCCGGTCAGGTCACCACGGGCAGCTGAAAGACCGACCAGTTGTCGACTGGCGTGAACCCGAGGCGGGCGTTGACGGCTCGCATGGGCGTGTTCTCCTCGGCGTTCCACGCGTCGACGTAGCGCAGCGCCGGCTCGTGCGCGCGCCCTGGGAATCTAGCGAGGCGGTCAGGCGTCGGCCGGTCTGGTGCTGTGGACGTCGAGGTGGTGCTGCAGGGTGTCGGCGAAGTTGACCGCGACGTCGAGTTGTTCGCGCAGGGCTTCGATGCGCTGGCCGGCGGCCTCGCGGTACATGGTGAGCCGATCGATGAGTACGGCGCGATCGGCGGTGCCGGTGTCCAGTGCGTCCAGGAGGTTGAGGACATCAGCCATCTCCTCCAGGGTGAAGCCGAGCGGTTTCATCCGGCGGATCAGCAGCAGGCGCTGGACGTCGGACTCGCTGTACAGCCGAAAGCCGCCCTTGCTGCGCGCCGAGGGCGGGACCAGGCCGACCTCCTCGTAGTGGCGGATCGTGCGCAGGCTCAGCCTCGTGCGCTCGGCGACCTCGCCGATCTGCATGTGTTCGCCCATACGCCTCTCCCGCCGCCGGCCCGGATCCCGAGGCCTGGTGCCCGCGGTCCGTGCCGCGGAAGGATAACGGACCGCGTGAAACCCTACTCTTACGTTCAGGTAGAGTTGCGGTTCGTGAGGCGTTCTGGTGCTCCTCACGCGCCTTACTCCCCTTCGTGACGCGGTCCCTCGTGCTGTCGCCCGGCGCAACGACGCGCCGCCGTCGGCTTGCGCCCGAGGCGTACCGCCGTACGGCCTGCCCTGGAGACCGCATGACGCCGCTGACGCCCGAGTCAGCCACGCCCGAACCCGCCCAGCCTGAAACCGCCCAGCCCACAACAGCTGAGGCCGAATCCGCCCAGCTTCCGACCGACGACGTCACCTCGGTCCGCGCCGCGCTGCGGTCCCCGCGCCGGCTGCGGATCGAAGTACTCGGCGGCCTGGTGGTCGCGCTCGCGCTGATCCCCGAGGCGATCAGCTTCTCGATCATCGCCGGCGTCGACCCGCGCGTCGGGCTGTTCGCGTCGTTCACGATGGCGGTCTCGATCGCGTTCCTCGGCGGCCGGCCGGCGATGATCTCGGCCGCGACCGGCGCGGTGGCTCTGGTGATCGCGCCGGTGATGCGCAACCACGGGTTCGACTACCTGATCGCGACCGTGCTGCTGGCCGGCGTCCTGCAGGTGATCCTCGGCGTCCTCGGGGTCGCGCGGTTGATGCGCTTCATTCCGCGCTCGGTCATGGTCGGATTCGTGAACTCGCTGGCGATCCTGATCTTCCTCGCCCAGCTCCCGCACCTGGTCCACGTGCCGTGGGCGGTGTATCCGCTGGTGGCGCTCGGGATCGCGGTGATCGTGCTACTGCCGCGATTCACCAAAGCGGTGCCCGCGCCGCTGATCGCGATCCTCACCGTCACGATCCTGGTCGCGCTGACCTCGATCACCGTGCCGACGGTGAGTGACGAGGGCAAGCTCCCGGACAGTCTGCCGTCGTTGTTCTGGCCCGACGTTCCGTTGAACCTGGAATCGCTGCGCATCATCGCGCCGTACGCGCTCGGGATGGCACTGGTCGGACTGCTCGAGTCGCTGATGACCGCGAAGCTCGTCGACGACATCGCCGACACCCCGTCGCGCAAGTCCCGCGAGGCGTGGGGGCAGGGGGTCTCGAACGTCGTCACCGGATTCTTCGGCGGTATGGGCGGCTGCGCGATGATCGGCCAGACGATGATCAACGTGAAGGCGTCCGGCGCGCGGACCCGGATCTCGACGTTCCTTGCCGGCGTGTTCCTGCTGATCCTGGTCGTGGGTCTCGGTGATCTCGTCGGCGACATCCCGATGGCCGCGCTGGTCGCGGTGATGGTGATGGTGTCGGTCGGCACGTTCGACTGGCACAGCATCCGGTGGCGGACGTTGCGTCGAATGCCGCGCGGCGAGACCACCGTCATGCTCGCCACGGTCGTCGTCGTGGTCATCACCCACAACCTCGCCATCGGGGTCGTGGTCGGCGTACTCGTCGCCATGGTTCTGTTCGCCCGGCGCGTCGCGCATTTCACCACTGTGCGGACCGTTGGCGGTACCGACGACGACACCAAGGTGTACGCCGTCACCGGCGAACTGTTCTTTGCGTCGAGCAACGACCTCGTGCATCAGTTCGACTATCGCGGCGATCCGGCCCACGTGGTCATCGACCTCACCGAGTCCCACATCTGGGACGCCTCCACGGTCGCCACCCTCGACGCGATCACCACCAAGTACGCCCGCTACGGCAAGACCGTCGACATCGTTGGCCTCAACCCCGCCAGCGCTCAACGCCACCAACGCCTGGCCGGCCAACTCGACCCCTCCCACTGACGCACTCCTCACCGCGACCACGCCCTCTGTGCCGACGGGCACACGGTGGGTTCACCCACCGTGTTGTGGGTTCCTCAGCGGTCGGGAGGTTCAGGAACCCACAAGAGCATGGGTTAACCCATCCAGCGAAGCGGTCAGATTGCGCGGATCGCTTCGGCCAGGTCGGTGGTCGCGGCTTCGGCGGCGGGGTACTGCTGTTGCAGCTGGTGGTGCAGTTCGCGGGCGACCATCCGTAGGTGGACCTTGCTCTGCCGGCCGTCCTTCAGGCCTTCGATGCCCAACCTGACGGCCTCTTCGAGGTCGCCGGCGCGGCCGGCGACGAACGCCAGCGTCAGCCGGCACTCGGCGATGCGCATCGGACTCAGTTCCGTACCGTCCGGCGCCAGATTGTCCCGTAGGGCGGAGCGCGCTGATGCAGCCGCCTGTACGTCGTCGCCCGCCAGCCGGTGGATGTCCATCGCGAGGTAGTCCCACTTCGCCGGATCCATCCTGAAGTGGCCGATCCGGAGCCGGCAGCGAACCGAGCACAGCGCGCCCTCGCTCGAGCACCGGCGTAAGTCCGGAGTCCCCGAGCCGCGCCCGCGCCTTCGCCTCCTGCGCGACGAGCTGCGCCTGAACACTGTTGCCTTGAGCAACCGCCTGCCCACGCCGCGCGGAAGCCACCGCTTCCCGGAACCGCCCCTGCGTCAGGGAAAACCACGCGGTCATCTCGTGTCCCCATCCGACGATCTCCGGATGACCCGCCTCGGCCCCGAGCCGCGCAGCCATCACCCGCGAGGACTCCGCCGCCGCCCCCATCCCCAGGTCGTACTCCACGCATCCGGCCAGCAACGCCAACCACCCACCGGCGACCAGCAACTCACCGTGCGCCTTGACGCCAACGGGCCGACGCAGCAGCGCCCCGACGTACCCGAGCCACCCCCGAGCTTCCTGCCGAAGCTCCATCGCGTCGGCGTTGACCGCGTTTACCCGCGCGCTGATTATGCGCAACGAGTCGACAGAGGAGCTAAGGGTCGACAGCGGACTACCTGGACTTTGACCATCATGTCGCCTGGTTCGAGACCGTAGACGAACGGTTTACGGTAGCCGCCGAGGAGTGGCGCAGTGCCGTGAGAGCCGAACTGGGGGTACCTGACTAGCACAGCCACTCCATTTCCTGAGCACCGTAGTGTCAGACAGCCCGGAGCGCATCCTCCAAGCCGATCACTGCCCCTTCCCCAGGGAAGCGCAGGCGTAGCTCCTGGTCCAGTTCGCTCGCGATCATCCGCAAGTGAACCTTGCTCTGGCGACCGTCCTTCAGTCCTTCGACACCGAGGCCGACAGCCTGCTCTAGGTCACCGTCGCGACCTGCAACGAACGCCAGCGTCAGCCTGCATTCGGCGATCCGCATCGGACTTAGCTCGGTGCCGTCCGGTGCGATGTTGTCGCCGATGACCGACGTTGCATACTCGCTCGCCTGGGCGTTGTCCTGCGCCATGCGGTGAACGTCCATCGCGTAGTAGTCCCACTTCGCCGGATCTACCTTGAAGTGATTGTCCGGGCGATCCGGGTACGGCAACTCATCGAGTAGCTGACGGCCAGACTCAAGCAGCGTCGTCAGACCGGATTCACCGAGGCGTGCCCTCGCCTTCGCCTCCTGAGCGATGAGCTGGACTTGAACACTGGTGCCCTGAGCAACTGCCTGCCCGCGCCGCGAAGCATCGACAGCCTGCCGGAAACGGCCTTGGGTCAGGGCGAACCAGGCGGTCATCTCGTGCCCCCACCCAACAATCTCCGGGTGCCCGGCCTCCACGCCGAGCTGGGCTGCTGCAACGCGTGTTGACTCCGCGGCTGTCCCCATGCCGAGGTCGTACTCAACGCACCCCGCGAGCAGCGCGAGCCACCCGCCGGCGACCAGCAGGTCTGTATGCGCCCTGAGGCCCACGGGACGGCGCAAGAGGGTGCCGACGTACTGAAGCCACTCATGCGCCTCCTGGCGGAGCTCTAGCGCGTCTCTCCGGTTGTACTGACAGCACAGCTCCTCAACGGTCGAGTGAAGCGCCTCGATCGTGTTCGGCGTCGTGTCCGATGACTGCAACCGTGAGACAAGCTCGGCTGTCTGCCAGGGCGTGTCATTGAGCTTCAACGCCGCATCCTGGCGGGCCGCCGCGATCAGCTCGCCCTTGGCTCGCAGGGCCGCGTCACACGCCCGCGCAATGTCGTCGGTCGCTGGCTTCCGCCCGTTCTCGACGTTCGACAGGTAGGACCGGCTGAAATGCGTTGCCCGCGCCAGGTCGGCCAGCGACCACCCGCGATGGTCGCGGTACTCCCGAAGGCGGCTCCCGAACGACATAACCCCAGTGTCACCCACGCCTTGTATCCCTGTCTCCCGATGCCAAGGGATACGCGGGAATGATCGATCCAGCGTATTGCTTGAGCGATGCTCCGGGCATGACCGAAACGACGCGGGGACCAGAGAGGGACGCCGCGGGGTGGCCGATCCTGCGGGCTGCACAGGACATCGACTGCGACGGGGAAAGCCCCCAGACCGGCCGGAACTGCATCCTCGGCCACCACAACGGCTACCACCGAGACGAGACCGGCGCTGAGTGGCTGGACGACTGATGCGCCGACGCATCCGCCGCCTCCTCGATCGACACTCGCCCTGGGGACGCGGGTACGACGAAGGCTTTGACGGAGGCGTCTCGATCGCGATCACCTACGTTGATCGGCTCCCGTCGCAGTGCTTCGGACCAACGATCCGCCGCGACGACGTACGGGAACTCGCCGCCCAGCTCCGCAGAGAGCTGGCGGACGTGCAAGCGCCGTTGTCCCAGGTGTCCCACTGTCCCAGAACCGGCGCGGACCGCGTTTCCGCAGGTCAGCGCGGTGTTCTGCGTCGGATTTGGCGGAGGGTGTGGGATTCGAACCCACGAGGACGGTCACCCGCCCTACCGGTTTTCAAGACCAGCGCACTCGGCCACTATGCGAACCCTCCCGGAGTGGTTGAGGATACCGGGTGAAAACAGGTGCGGGGGTGGGGAGGGGGCGGTATCGTCCCTGGGGCGGCGGGATCGCCGTCAGGGTGTGGACGGAGGTGGAGCAGTGTCTCGGTTGTTCGAGGGCATCGCCTACGCCGTCCGGTCGGCGCGTTGATGCGCTGAGCGGGCGAGCCGGCTGATCGTGCAGCCGGCGGACGTCACTTCGTCCTGCCCTCTGGAGCCTCTATGCGTTCCCTCGGTGCGTACGTCTCACCGCCCGAACTCGGCCGGGATTTCCGGAAGATCTTTCCGGCCGCGATCATCTCGAATCTCGGCGACGGCGCGATGCTCGCGGCCGGTCCGCTGCTCGTCGCCTCGATCACCACGGAGCCTGCGGCAGTCGGCGCGGCGGCGTTCGTCCAGCAGCTGCCGTGGCTGCTGTTTGCGCTCTTCAGCGGCGCCCTCGTCGATCGGCTTGATCGCCGCACCATGATCGTCGTCGCGGACACGTTCCGCGCGCTGGTCCTGGCAGCGCTCGGCCTCGCAGTACTACTGCACACCGCTCCACTCTGGGCGGTGTACGTCGCTTTGTTCCTTCTGGGTACTGCGGAGACGCTGGCCGACAACGCGTCCGGCGCACTGCTCGTCACCGCCGTACCCAAGACACACCTGGGCACGGCCAACGCACGCCTGTTCGCCAGCGGCACGGTGCTGCAGCAGCTCGGCGGACCACCACTGGGCGCGCTGCTGTTCGCTGTCGGTGCCGGCATACCGCTGGCGTTCGACGCCCTTACGTTCGCAGCCGCAGCGGTCCTGATCTCCCGCGTCGCCGTTCGGCCGCCCCTGCCCGATCGGTCCGCAGGTACGGCGCTCTGGCACGAGGTGCAGGAAGGAGTCCGCTGGCTCTGGCACCACTCCGGCGTACGGACGCTCGCACTGTCCATCCTGGTCATGAACATCACCTTCTGCGCGGCCTTCGCGACCTGGGTCCTGTACGCGCGCGAACGGCTCGGACTGAGCGAGACGCAGTTTGGTCTGCTTATTGCGGTCGGCGCAGTGGGCGGCGTGCTCGGTATGCCGACATACCACCTGCTGGAGCCCCGCCTGGGGGCCGTGACCCTGCTACGCGCCGGACTGGTCATCGAAACGACGGTCCACCTCATCCTGGCGCTGACGAGGAGCCCTTGGGTGGTCGCCGTGACCATGGCTGTCTTCGGCGTCCACGCGGTCGTGTGGGGCACGGTCTCGACGACGGCGCGCCAGATCGCCACACCGGATCCGCTGATGGGCAGGGTCAACAGTGTGTACCTGCTGGCGTCGGTCGGAGGTGCGGCGGTCGGTTCCGCGTTCGGCGGTGTGCTGGCGCAGCGGTACGGCCTCACTGCGCCGTTCGCGCTGGCGTTCGTGGGGATGGTGGTGATGACGGTGGTCGCCTGGCTGCCATTGCGGAACGTCGCCGTACGACGGGTGCCCGCAGCTGACTGAAAATGGGTTGAATCGAGTCAGCATCCGGTTGCTACGGTGGCCGACTGCCCCATTTCGACCTGATCGGAGTACTTTGTCATGCCCGCAGCTGCGTCACTCGGTCTGCCGAACGTCCGTGGCCGCGTCCCCTTGCTGGCGGGCTTGGCCATCGACTCCTTCGGCGGCGGGTGCGCCGGACCGCTGCTCCTGCTGTTCCTGAACAAGGTCGCCGACATCCCGCTCGGTACGGCGGGTGTGATGCTGACCGTGGCGACGCTGTTCTCCATCGCGGCGCCGGCGGCGGTCGGGGTGGTGATCGACCGGGTCGGACCGCGGAACCTCGTCATCGGTGCGCAGTTCGCGCAGGGGCTCGCGTTCACCGGGTTCTTCTTCGGACGGTCGATGTGGCTGCTGTTCCTGTGCGCACTGGTCATGACGACCGGCCAGCGCGTCTTCTGGTCCGCCATCTTCAGCCTGCTCGCGGACGTCGCCGACGAGGGCGAACGGGACAACTGGTTCGGCCTGGGCGGGATGATGCAGGCGGGCGGCCTTGCACTCGGCGCTCTGGTCGCCGGGTGGTTGCTGGCGATCGGCGGTGACACACCGTTCCTGCTGGCCATGGCGCTCAACGCCGCAACGTTCGTCCTGGCCGGGCTGCTGCTCTTGCGGCTGCGTCCGGCACACCACGAGCGGACGCACCCGGACACCGGCCCGGCGCCGAAGCTACGCAAGGACAGGACGTTCCTGGCGCTGATCGGCGCCAACACGCTGCTGGCGCTCTGCACGATGATGCTCGGCGTCGGCGTCCCCGTGTACGTCACCGAGGCGCTCACCGTCCCGAAGTGGCTGGTCGGCGTACTGATCGCCGCGACGTCCGTCGTTCTCGCGACCGGTCAGACGCTCGTCGTACGGCACACCGAGCGTCGGCGCCGCACGAACGTCATGGTGGTCGCGGGCATCACGTACGCCGTTTGGGCGCTGCTGATGGCGCTACAGGTACACATCCCGGTCGGATGGGTGGTGCCGGTCCTGGTGCTCGCCACGGCCTGCTACGCGTTCGCCGACGTACTGCACGCGGCCACGAACAACGCGCTGTCGGCCGCGATCGCGCCGACGATCGGGCGCGGGAAGTATCTGTCGTACTGGCAGTACTCGTTCACCTTTGCGAGCGTGCTCGCACCGGCGTTCTTCGCGCAGCTCTTCGAGGCGCAACACGAGCTGCCCTGGGTGGCGCTGGCGGTCCTCGCTCTGATCGCAAGTGTGACCATCTATGTGCTCGCGCGGGTGGCACCCCGGTTGGCTTCCGCGCGGATCTGAGCACCCGTTTCCTGACGGGTCAGGATGCTTTGCGGTGCTCGAACAGATGTTCTAATGTTGGCAGCGTTCGAGGTTCTCCACCCGGATTGTCCGCCGGACCGAGCCTGCCACCTCCGATGTGGACGGCCCGGAGGACACCGCCGCCCGGGTGGTGAGGGCCCGGGCAGTGGAGAGCCTGCAACCCGACCGACGCCGACACTGGAACGAGGTGATCATTCGACGAGAGGTAGCGACATGCTGCTCGAACACCGCGGCCGCCGACCGGTCGTGCCCGAATCCGCGTACGTCGCCCCTTCGGCCGTACTCTGTGGAGCCGTCGTCCTCGGCGAAGGCAGCAGAGTGCTGCACGGGGCGGTACTGACCGCGGAGAACGGCGACATCCGGCTCGGTACCAACAGTGTGGTGATGGAGAACGCCCTGGTGCGCGGCCGGGCCGACCATCCCGCGCTGATCGGCGACGCGGTGCTGGTAGGTCCCCATGCGCACGTCAACGGCGCCACGGTCGAGGACGAGGTCTTCATCGCCACGGGCGCCGCGTTGTTCCCCGGTTCTGTCGCCGGCGCAGGCGCAGAGCTGCGGATCAACAGCGTGCTGCACGTGAACTCGCGACTGGACGCGGGCACGGTCCTCCCGATCGGATGGATCGCCGCCGGCGACCCCGCACAGCTTTTCTCCCCGGACCGGCACGAGGAGCTGTGGCAGCTCCAGCGCGAACTGGACTTCCCGGGCACGGTGTACGGCGTTCCGCGCGGGACGTCGATGCGCGAAATCATGGCGCGCCAATCCGCCTGCTACGGCGAGCACGCGGCGGACCGCCGCATCGACCTGCCCTGAGCGAAGGGCGCCGGGCGAACTGCGCTGGGCAAACTGTGCGCTGGACGAACTGTGCTGGGCGCGCGGTCAGGCTGTGCGTTCGGCTGGGGTCAGGTTGTGGAGTTCGAAGCGACGGACCTGGGCGGGAGCGGAGCCTGCGCAGGTCAGGCGGGCTTGGACGGTGTCGAGGTGCGCAGAAACGTCGACGGCGATCGGGCCGGTGGTGGATGCGAGGAGGATTCGCCAACGGTTGTCGCCGAGGACGTCCACGGAGTACGGGAGAAGGTTGCCGAGCGCGGGTGAGTGACCCGCGGCGCGGGCGAAGTGCTGGGCGGCTTGAACGGCCGGGTGGAACGCACCTGATCCACGGAGGAGATCGGGTACGACCACACGTTCGTCGTACCGCTTGGCGAGTTCGACGGCCTGCGCGGGCGCGACGTGTCCGTAGAACAGGCTGTGCGGCAACATGACCACGTTCGCCGCGAATCGGTCGCCGCCGATGTGGCTGCATTCCCAGGTACGTTCCGGGTAGGCGGCGGCCAGTGCGGCGGCGACGGGACGTCCGCGGACGGCGCAGCATGCGTCGTGGCGGCCGTGGGTGCAGACCAAGTACGCCGGTTCGTTGCTCGCTCGACCACGGTCGTTGCCGGCCAGGACCTCGAGGAGGTGCTCATCCGCGGGCAGGTCGCCCCAGTGCAGAGATTCGCGCCCAGGGCGGGCGTCGACCAGTCCCCATCGGCGCCGGCGGGTGCGGTCGACGCGGCCGTACCGGCGGATCAGTACGGGTCGGATGCCCGCCTCACGGCAGAGGCGGGTGACGGTCGCACCCAGTTCCTCGGAGCCGGGCGAACCCCGAAGGGAGGTCAGAGCCTGGCGTGGCCAAGCCGCGTGAGACTCGATCAGCAGCCAGCGCTCAGCGGGCGGAGCGCTCGCCACCAACGAGTCCCGCCGGAGATCGGCCAGCGCTGCACAGCCAGTCTCCGGTCGGTACCTGCCGCCGTCTCCGTCCACACCGCCTCACCATACTGTCGCCTCGCAACCACTCCACCGCACCGCACGACACCGCACCCCACCGCACAACGCAGTACCCCACCCCACCTCACCGCACAACGCAGTACCCGACAACTCCCCTGTCGTACCCGAGATGGCGGGATCTATTGGGACGGGACGACCAGCACTGCCTCGCGGAGGAGGCGGCGGACCAGGACCAGTTGGTCGGCGTCGTCCAGGCCGGGAAGGTTGCCGACCTTGCAGTCAGTGCCGGAGACGAGTTCGGTGACGGCGGCCCTGGTGCTGAGTGGGAAAGTAATGGTGCGGTCTGGGAGCTGCAGGACCAGCGGGTCGCCCGGGACCAGTCGGCAGCGCAATCCCGCCCGCAACCTGACAGTGGTACCGACGGCCAGCGAGGCGATGGACGCGGCGTGGGCCAACGGCGGCAGCGGAGCGGGTCGGTTGCTGGACCAGGTGCGTCGGCGGAGGCGCTCCGCGAGATCAGACGCGGAGGCGGTGCGGAGCTCCGCAGTGAGGAGCGCGACAACCTCGGGCAGTACCTCAGCGACTTGGTCCGGGTCACCGGGGTCGAAGCCCAGCGGCAGCGCCTTGCGCAAAGCCACCTGGTCGGCGGCAAGCGCCGTCAGCTCCTGCACCAGCAGGTAGCGCGTCAGCGTGTGCATGCCCACGGTCAGGTGCGCGCTGACGCCACCCAGCGCCTTGGCCGAGTGCAGGAACCCGCGCGGTACGTAGAGCGCATCGCCCGGACGCAGTACGTCGTCGATCACCGGCGCGGTGTCACGCGCCGCCGCTTCGACGGCCCGCGCATGGTCGGTCCACGGTTGGTTACGGAGCGGGTCGACGTGGACCGGTTCGTGGACCGTCCAGTGCTTCTCACCGGCGACCTGCAGGACGAACACGTCGTGTACGTCGTAGTGCGCCGAGAACCCTTGTGACTCCGCCGGCGTGATGTAGGCGTTGATCTGGACCGGATGGCCGACGTCGGTGGACAGCTGAGTCGAAAAGTCGACCAGCGCGGGCCACGTCCGGTGCAGTGCCTGCAGTACTACGGTGTGACCGCTCGCGAACAGCGCGGCCACCTTGTCGTCGCGGACCTGGTCGGCGATCTCCGCACCCACGCCGGCCGGGCCGGTGAACTGACCGTCGCCGGCGACCGTCCCGTTCTTCGCGATCCGCAGGAACGGTGTCCGCAGGCCGCGACGGGACAGGAGTTCGTCCACGGCGTCGAGGCTGAACAGGTCGTCGTACGGCGCCGGGAGGTCCGGACCGTGCGACAACATCGCCCGCGAACCCCAGTAGGAGTCCGCGAACTCGTTCAGATCCCCCGCCACACAGCGCCGGAGAGCCGGGCGCTCATCTCGCAACAGCTCGCCACCGTCCGGCATGTCGCCGGCCGAACGGTTGTTCTGCGGGAAAGCCCCGGCCCCCGGCACTGTTGTCACCAGCTTCCGGAGTTCCCGCCGGCACCACCGTCGGCACCACCGTCGGCGCCACCGTCGGTCGCGTTCGGGTTCGCGCCGCCGTCCGCGGGGCCTTCACCGCCCGCGCCACCGCCCGCGCCACCGTCAGCACCGCCGTCCTGCGCACCTTGCGAAGCGCCGCCGTCGGCCGGTCCCTCACCGAGTCCGCCGGAACCGCCCATACCACCGGCTCCGCCGTCTGCACCACCATCAGCACCACCATCAGCACCACCATCAGCACCACCGTCGGCACCGCCCGGGTTCGCGCCGCCGTCCGCGAGGCCTTCGCCGCCGGACGCACCACCGGATTCACCGCCGAGTCCGCCACCGAGTCCGCCGCCGGCGCCACCGTCGGCTCCGCCGTCCTGCGTACCTTGCGAGGCGCCGCCGTCCGCCGGACCTTCGCCGTACCCACCACCGCCGGCACCACCAGCACCACCGTCGGCTCCGCCGTCAGCACCGCCGTCCGACGACTGACCGCCGTACCCGCCGCCCGGAGCAGCCGTCGACCCGCCTGAACCTCCGTACTCGCCAGAACCTTGGGACGAGGTGTTCATGTCGTCATCGTCGAGACCCATTGTGCTGCTCCCTTCGCGTCGCCAGAAAGTTGCCCGGGCATACCAACCTGGGCACTGGTCATCTTGTGCGCAAAGTGGACCTCGGCTAAACCCCTCGCGCGTTACAGCGCCAACTCGATTGCGCGGCAACTGCCAACGGGGCGAACTACAACCGCGTCACTTCAGCAGATCGGACAGCACCTTCACGAAGCCGTCGGTGACGTCCTCATGCCGTACGGCGATCCGCAACCAGTCCGCGCCCAACCCCGGGAAGGTGTCCCCGCGCCGGACCGCGAATCCCTGTGCACGCAGGGATTCGCGCACCTCAGCTGCCCCGGGAATCCGCACCAGGACGAACGGAGCCCGCGCCACGCCGTACGTCGCGACACCGTTCAATCGGCCGAGGCCGTCGAGCAAATGGGCACGTTGGCGGTCGATGTCGCCGGCTGCTCGGGTCGCCTCCGCGATCGCGCGCTCGTTGCTGCAGGCAATCGCCGCTGCGAGTGCAGGAGTGGACACCGGCCAGTGCGGCTGCACCGCCGCCAATTGCTCGATCAGGTTGGCGCCGCCGATCACGTAGCCGATGCGCAGGCCCGCGAGTCCCCAGGTTTTGGTCAGGCTGCGGATGACCACGAGGCCGGGGATCGTGGCACCGACCAAGGATTCGGGCTCGCCCGGTACCGCGTCCATGAAGGCCTCGTCGACGACCAGGATTCGGCCCGGGCGGGCGAGTTCGCGGAGGTCGTCGGCGCGGTGCAGAACGGAGGTGGGGTTGGTCGGGTTTCCGATGACGACGAGGTCCGCGTCGGCGGGTACGGCGGACGGGTCGAGCACGAATCCGTCCTCGGGACGGAGGATCACACGGTCGACCAGGTGACCTGCTGAGCGGAGGGCGGCCTCGGGCTCGGTGAACTGTGGGTGCACCACCACGGGACGCCGCGGCCGGAACGCGCGGGCGATCAGTACGAATGCCTCGGCGGCTCCGGCGGTGAGCAGTACCTGATCTGCCGCGACGCCGTGCCGCTGCGCGACCGCCGCAACGGCCTCGTCGTGCCGTGGGTAAGCGGCAAGATCGGTCAGACTCGCTGAGATCGCCTCGAGCAACCAGCCCGGCGGCGTGCCCGTACGCACGTTCACCGCCAGGTCGACCAACCCGTCGCCGACCTCGACGTCACCGTGATGATCCAGATCAAACCCATCCGCCACGCCAGGAGGCTAGCCCGTCACCACGCCTCGACCCCGCCCGGTCCGCCCACCGAACGACCGAGAGCGACAGGCGAGTGACAGGACGAGTGACAGCTGGTTCAGCGCGGGACAACCGTGTAGCGGCGGTTGGCGAGAGAGGGGTTGCGGTTGCGGACTTCGGTGAGGCGGGTGGTGGAGATGGTCGCGGTGGCATGGCCGTCGGCTTCGCCGACCGCGGCGATCGGGACGCCTTGGGGGTCGATGATCTGGCTGAGGCCGCAGTACTTCTGGCCGTTCTGAGCGGCGGCCACCACGTAGCAGGTGTTCTCCAGGGCTCGGGCAGTGAGCAAGGTGCTCCAGTGGTGTTCCTTGAGCGGCCCGCGGACCCAGGCGGCCGGCACGACGAGCACGTCGGCGCCCGCGTCGACGAGAGCGCGGGAAAGTTCGGGGAAGCGCAGGTCGTAGCAAGTCATCAGGCCCAGTGCGTGATCGCCGAGCTGGATCACCACGGGCGCCACGTCACCGGGGGTCAGCTGGTCGGACTCCTTGTAGCCAAATGCGTCGTACAGGTGGATCTTGCGGTACGCCCCGAGCAGCACGCCGTCCGCGCCGACGGCGAGCAGCGTGTTGTACGGGCGGTGCTGGTCGCAGCTGGGTTCGAACATGCCGGCGACGATCGCCACGCCGTGTTCGACCGCGGCCTTCTTCAAGGTGGTCACGAACTCGCCGTCCAGTGGCTCGGCCGCGTCGGCCACCGAACCGCCCTCGACGGCGAAGTCGTACATCATCGCCTCGGGCAGTACGACGACATCGGGCCGGTCCTGCGCCGCCTCCGCGACCAGGCGGGTGACCGCGTCCCGGTTCGCGGCCTTGTCATAGCTGCTGGCGGTCTGCACCACGGCGATCCTCATCTCCCCATGGTGCCGCACAAACCCGCCCCGCAACCGCCCGAGGTGAACACTTCGGGATGCGAGACTTGCGAGGTGGACTTCGATGCGATCGTCCTGGCCGGTGGTGGCTCCACCCGGTTCGGCGGCGTGGACAAGGCGATGCTCGTACTCGACGGGGTGTCGTTCCTCGACCGCGTACTGATGGCAACAGCCGCCGCCACCTCGACTGTCGTGGTCGGCCCCGCGCGTACGACGTACCGGGACGTGAACTGGACTGTGGAAGACCCTCCGTCCGGCGGTCCCGTGGCGGGACTCGCGGCCGGGCTCACCTACGGCACGGCGCCGACGGTCGTCGTGGTCAGCTGCGACCTCCCGTGGATCACCGAAACCGACGTCACCACTCTGGTCGACCACCTCGACCAGCACGACGGCTACGGGCTGAGAGACACCGACGGCCGCGAGCAGCAGCTCGCCGCCGCGTACCGCCGTACCGCACTCACCGCGGCGATCCAGCGCGTCGGCGATCCCCGCGACAAGTCCGTACGGCGAACGCTCGCCGGACTCGACCTGGCCTGGACCGCGCCGACCCGCGCCGGCGACGACGTCGACACCTGGGCCGATCTGGACGACTGAGGACCATCAGCCGAAATCCCCGACCCACAGCCCGGCGGAGTGGACTACTGTCCACAACCATGTTCGAAGAGCGCGGCAGAACGGCCCACCTCGCCTGGTACCGCACCGCCGAGGGAACAGCCGACGTAGCCTTCCTGCACGGCTTCTCCGACTCGGCCCACTGCTGGGCGCCGCTGCTCAGCGCACTGCCCGACATGAAAGCACTGGCGATCGACGCCCGCGGCCACGGCGAGTCCGGACTGCCTGACGAGCCGTACGGCTACGCCGGACACCGCGACGACGTAGCCCGGGTCCTCGAAGCCCAGCCCGGTGAGGCCAAGATCGTGGTCGGTCACTCGATGGGCGCGATGTCGGCGGCGTACCTGGCCGCGACGAGGCCAGAACTGGTCCGCGCGCTGGTCCTGGAAGACCCGCCGACCGAGGAACAGCCGCGAAGGAACGGGACTTGTGGCATGCCGGAGTGGCTCGCGGACGCTCGAGCACTCGATCTCGAGGCCCGGATGGCGTCCGCGGATCCGCACTGGCCCGAAGACGAACGCGAACCGTGGGCCGTCTCGAAGGCACAGGTCAACCCGAAGATGTTCGACCTCGACTACCAGGGCGTCGGCCCGCTCCACGAGGTGCTGGCCAAGACGAGCTGCCCGATCCTGCTGATCCACGGCGACACCGACCGCGGCTCGCTGATCTCCGACGACTACGCGGCACGCTGCACCGAGGCCGCCGGCGGCGAGCTCCGCGCGGTTCACCTCCGCGAGGCCGGCCATTCGGTACGGCGCGACCAGCGGCAACGCTACGCCGAAGAACTCGCCGCGTTCCGCACCGAGCATCAGCCCGGATAAATCGCTGGACCACACCCGTAGGTTCGACCCATGGATGCCGCCGGATCGGTACGCGAGGTTCTCGGTCTGCAGGTCGACGAGGTCGTTGAGCGGACCGGCGGTCAGCTGAGTTCCGTGTACGAGGTGCGCACGTCGGCCGACCCTGTGATCGTGAAGGTGTATGCGCCCGACTGGCGCTGGAAACAGGCCAAGGAAGTGCACGTCTACGCCATGCTCCAACCGGTCGTCGGCGACTCGATCCCGCGCGTGCTGCACGTCAGTGACGGTGTCACGATGCTGTCGAAGATCGACGGCGTCCCGTTGTCCCAGGCGGAGCCGCCCGATTGGCGGGCTCTGTATGCGCAGCTCGGCGCACTGGTGCGGAAGGTCCACCAGATCGCGCAACCGGCGTACGGCTATCTGATCGATCGCATCCTCGAACCGCTGCCGGACAACGACCAGTACATGCGGTGGCAGTTCACGAAGAAGCTCCGCGAGTACGACGAACTCGGCGGTGCCCCGGCACTGCACCGGGAGATCGCGCGCCACGTCGACCGGCACGCGCACCTGTTCGCGGACAACCCGGCCGCCGTGCTGTGCCACAACGACTTCCACGAGGGCAACATCCTGGTGGACCCGGACACGTGGCGGGTCAACGGGTTCATCGACGTCGAGAACGCGATCGCCGCCGACCCGCTGATCGATCTCGCGAAGACCATCCAGTACTCCGTGCGGGACAACCGGGAGAAACGCGCCGGACTTCTCGACGGGTACGGCGCCGTACCCGAGGACCGCATCGACCTCTACCGGCTCTACCACTCGCTCGAACTATGGGACTGGTTCGCTTCCATAGGCGAGACCACTCACCTCGACTCGATCGCGCAAGACCTCGCGAAGCTGGTCGAACGCTGACGTAGATTGGTCGGCATGCGAGCTGTCGTGTGTGCAGGTGCCGGCGGTGTCGATGTCCTGCGGATCGGCGAGATCCCGGACCCCGAACCGGCTGTCGACGAGGTCGTCATCGAGGTCGCAGCAGCGGGGGTGAACCGCGCCGACCTCCTCCAGCGGCAGGGACACTATCCACCGCCTCCTGGTGCGCCCGGGACGATCGGGCTCGAGGTGTCGGGCCGGATCGCCGCGGTCGGCGCCGAGGTCGAGGGCTGGTCGGTCGGCGACGAGTGTTGCGCGCTGCTGGCCGGTGGCGGGTACGCGGAGAAGGTCGTCGTACCCGCGCCGCAGGTGATGCCCGTGCCGGACGGGATCGACCTGGTGAGCGCGGCCGCACTGCCCGAAGCGGTCGCGACCGTGTGGTCGAACGTCTTCATGACCGCCCACCTCAAGGACGGCGAGACGCTGCTGGTGCACGGCGGCTCGTCGGGGATCGGCACGATGGCGATCCAACTCGGCGTCGCACACGGCGCGCGGGTGCTGACCACGGTCGGCAGCAAGGAGAAGATGGAGTTCTGCACCGACCTCGGCGTCGATGTCGCGATCAACTACAAGGAAGCCGAGTGGGCGTCGGTGGTGCACGAGGCGACCAAGGGCGCGGGCGCCAACGTGATCCTGGACATCATCGGCGCGAAGTACCTCACCGACAACGTGAAGTCGCTGGCGTACGACGGCCGGCTCGTGGTGATCGGGCTCCAGGGCGGCGCGAAGGGGGAACTCGACCTGGGACGGCTGCTCAGCAAGCGCGGCTCGGTGATCGCGACCGCGTTGCGGAGCCGTGCGGTCGCGGACAAGGGCCGCATCCTCGCGGAAGTGGTCGGGCACGTCTGGCCGCTGGTCGCGGAGAAGAAGGTGCGCCCGATCGTGCACGCGACCTTCCCGCTCGCCGAGGTCGCGAAGGCGCACGAGACGCTCGAGCAGTCCACCCAGCTCGGCAAGGTCTTGCTGACGACCTGACCGGGGCGACCTGACCGGGGCGACCTGACCGGGGCGACCTGACCGGGGCGACCTGACCGGGGCGACCTGACCGGGGCGACCTGACCGGGGCGGATCTCCAGCACTCAGCAACGACCGACCGCCGGCCGAGTTCACGCTCAGCCGGCGGTCGTTCTGGCTTGCGGACGGCCGTTGATGAGTGCTGGGGATCCGCACTCGGAGGTCATGACTCGCTGGGGAAGTTGGCCGCGACCCATTCCGGGTCCGGTTCGACCAGCTGGATCACGTCGATCCAGGTGCCGGCCGGGTCGCGGACGAAGAAGTGCCGCTGGCCGAACGGCTCCGTCACCGGCTCGCCCTCCAGCGCGACACCGCCCTCACGCAGCGCGGCGGCGACCTTGTCGGCGTCGTCGACGACGAAGCCGAAGACGTTCGTGCTCTCCGTGGCCGCGGACACCGCAGCCGGGATCGTCGGATGCCCGCGCTCCATGATCGCGATCTCCCAGTCCGCCGTCCCCCGGCGGACCGTGATGAACCAGCCCAGGTCGAGACCGACCTGCAGATCGAAGTACTGCGTGTAGAAGGCGGCGACCTCCGACGGGTGGTCGGAAACGACGGTCGCGCCGAAGGCTGCGGGTTGCATACGCACTCCTGACTACTACAGCTGTTGTTGTTATATAGGACAGTTGTAGTGGACCTCTGCTACGCTTGTCAACATGCCCCGCAACCCCGAGCGCCGTACCCAACTGGCCGACGCCGGTCTCGCCGTGCTCGCGGAGGCCGGCGCCCGCGGCCTGACCCACCGAGCCGTCGACGCCGCCGCCGGACTCCCGGCCGGGACGGCGTCCAACTACTTCAAGACGCGCGACGCGCTGCTGGGCGCGCTCGGCGAGCGAATCTTCGAGCGCCTGGCACCGGACGAGGAGCGGCTCGCGCCGCTCGCGCAGCGGGAGCCGAATCTCGACCTGATGATCGACTACGTCCACTACATCGTCGAGCGGCTGCTCGGTCGGCCGGAGCTCACGCTCGCGCTGCTCGAGCTACGCCTGGAAGCGGTTCGCCGCCCGGGGCTGCACGAGACCCTGACCCGCACCCTGCGGCAGGGCTTCGACGCGGATGTCGCGTTCAACGCGAACGCCGGCCTGCCCGGCGGCCCCGAGGAAATTCGGCTGCTGCACTTCGCGATCGACGGCCTCGTCCTCGATCAACTCACGCCCGGCACGGGCCGGCCGTACGACGTCCGCCAGATCACCGCCCGCCTGGTCCGCCGATTGACGCACGCGGATCAGCCTGTTGCCTAAAGCAACGAGTCATCGGGCATCGGCGGGATAGGCGACCGGGTCCGGCGATGTGCTCGCCACGCGCCATTGGCCGCACGCGCAGCGCTGGTACACGACGAGTCCTTCACTGACGGCGTGCCGGGAGACCGCGATCCAGCGGTGCCGGTGGGTTTCAGTCATGGACTCATCGTGATGTAATGGCATTATGCATCTCAACCCTTACGGTGCCGACGCGGTCCTGCTCGCGGTGAACCTGGCCACCCGGCCGGCGACCACGCCGGACGAACTCGCCGAGCGCTGCGAGGAGAGCGGTGTCGAGAGCCGCCTGGTGCGCGACCGTCTGGTCACGGACGCCGACCTGGCCGCGGTCCGGATCGCGCTCGACGAGTGGCTGCTGGTCGTTGACGCACCCGACGAACAGACCCGGGTCGACCTGGTGAACGCGATGCTCGCGAAGTACACCGAGCATCCGCGGCTCACCAATCACGCCGGCGACGGCTGGCACGTGCACTACCGGCCGGACGACGTGCCGGTGGGGCGGCTGGTCGCGACGCTGATCAGCACCGGTACGGCGCTGCACCTGGCCGGGCGTGGCATCACGAGACTGGGTCGCTGCGCCGCCGCGGGCTGCGAGAACGTGTACGCCGACCTCTCCCGCACCGGTCGTCAGCGCTACTGCAGCCCCGCCTGCGCGAACCGGGACGCCGTGCGCCGGCATCGCGCCCGCGCATCCTGACACGACTGACACCCCACACCACAGACGCCTAGGATGGAGAGATGAGCGAGAGCAGCAGCGAGCGCCAGGAAGTTCCGATGGCCGGTGCGCGGACCGAGGACGGCAAGGTGCTGATCGTCGGGCAGGACGGCATGGCCGTCGAGGGGCCGCCGCGCTCCGGCAACGACCAGGACGAGCAGCAGCAGGACGAGCGCTCGGTCACCGAGCTGGTGGAGCAGCCGGCGAAGGTGATGCGGGTCGCGAACATGATCCGGCAGCTGCTCGAAGAGGTGAAGTCGGCACCGCTCGACGAGGCGTCGCGGGCGCGGCTGCGCTCGATCCATGAAGCCTCGATCAAGGAGCTGGAGAGCGGTTTGGCGCCGGAGTTGGTCGAGGAGCTCGAGCGACTCAGTCTCGACTTCACCGACGACAGCACACCGACCGAGGCCGAGCTGCGGATCGCGCAGGCTCAGCTCGTCGGTTGGCTCGAGGGTCTGTTCCACGGCATCCAGACCGCGTTGTTCGCGCAGCAGATGGCGGCGCGCCAACAGCTGGAGCAGATGCGCCGGGCCCTGCCGGGCGGTCAGCACCTGCCGGGCGAGGGACGGATCCCGGAAGCGCCGCAGGCCAACCACCCGGACGGACCCGGCAGCGGCGGGATGTACCTGTAACGCCTTATTTCACAGGCTGGAAGAACTCTTCGAGGACGGCGGCGACGCCGTCCTCGTCGTTTGCGGGCGCGGTTTTGTCCACCACTGCGAGGACTTCGGGGTGCGCGTTCGCCATGCCGTACGACGTTCCCGCCCAGGCGAGCATCGGCAAATCGTTGACCGAGTCACCGAACGCGATCGTCTCAGCTGCTGAGATCCCCTGCTCTGCGGCGAAATCGGCCAGCATCGCGGCCTTCGAGACGCCACTCGCCGAGATCTCCACCAAACCGTGACCTCCGCTGTGGCTGGCGGTGACTCGTTGGCCGACCAACGGATTCACCAGACCGAGCAGTTCGTCCGCGGCCAGGCTCGGCTGCCGGACCAACAGTTTGGCGGCCGGTTCACTGAGGAGTTCCTCAACCGCAGCAATTAAGGAGTTCTCCGGATTCGGGTAGAAATTGCGGTAGACCGGTTCCTGTCCGTAGCGATCCGGTCGCTCAATGGCGAACTGCACGTCGGGAATCGCCGCCCGGATCGCCTGTGCCACCTCGATCGCCACCTCGGGTTCGATCAACCGCGTCCGGATCGCCCGACGGTGCGGGACGTCGTACAGAATGGCGCCGTTGGCAACAATCGCGATGCCGTGGTCGCCGACCAGGTGGCCGAGGTCGTGCAGCCAGCGCGGTGGCCGGGCGGTGACCATCACGAAAACACTGCCGGCAGCCTGGGCGGCGAGCACCGCGGCGCGGGTTCGTTCGGAGACGGTGCCGTCGCTGCGGACCAGCGTTCCGTCGAGATCGGTGGCTATCAGGCGGGGGTACTGCGGAGCCGTCACGAGGCTCACCGTATCGCCGGATGAACCGGTTCCGCATTACCGTGGTCCACACCTCGGATGCAAGCCGTCGGGCGCTGGTTTCAGGTCTTTTTGACTTATCTCGTTGAGCTTTTGACAACGTCATCAGACCGTTACGGCAGGATGCTGCAAAGGCAGCAAGTTCCCCTGCGCCGCGCCGTGCGTGCGTGATTTCATGCGGAGGTCTGGTGGGGAACCGGGGGCTGTTCGTTCGCGTCCTAAGCCTGTTCTGGATCGGAGCGACTGATGCCGCCCCACCTCCGGAAGCACATGCACAAACGTCGAAGAACTGTTGTGGGATTGGCTGCAACCAAAACCGTGGCAGTGGCGTCAACAGTTATGGATCGGTGCGTCCCGCGCCCGGGACGACACGATGGGCCGGCAACGAACCGCAGGTCCGTCAGCTAGTGGATCCGTGCGGACGAGCAATTGTTCACCGTTCGTTCACTCGGGTCTTGATACTTGGGGAGCCTTGATGACCGTCAACAGCGCCAATCTAGCGGGGCCGGGGGGCAGTAGCTCTCGAGCGGCTGTCGACACGTGTTCCAGGAACGAGGTGGCGATGACCGGCTGCATCGCCCGCTCAGATATTTTCCAGCACCGACTGATGGAAGAGCCGCCGCCCGCGTCCGCGACGCGGCGGACCCGCGAGCGGTACGAGCAGCTCGTCCGCGAGGCGAAGGCACTGTGCGCCTCGTGCCCGCTGTTCACCGACTGTCTCTACAGCGCCGTCGCCGAGCACGACGTGAGCGGCTTCGTTGCCGGAACCACTGCTGTACAACGGCGTTCGATGCGTAACCTGCTCGACGTCGAGGTGCAGGCGGACGACTTCGACCAGCTGGCCGGCGCGCGGGGGACTCGCCGGCCGGTGAGCCACGAGGAAGTCCTGCGACTGCGCGCGCAGTACCCGAACGACAGCCTGGAGTCCTTGGCGATGCGGCTGGGTTGTTCGCTGTCGACTGTGAAGCGGCACCTGCGGCGTGCTCGCCGCGGCCAGAGCCCGGCGGCCAAGACGCCGCGGCCGCGGCCCGCCGTCGAGGCCGTGCTGGACGCATTCGACACCGTCGTCGACCAGCAGCACCAGCCGCGCCGGACCGGGAGCACCCGGGTGGCCTGACCCCGATCTTCGGCCCGCCAGTGGACGATCGGAGTCTAGACGACACGCAAGGCCCGGAATCCCCGTAGTTTCAGGGATTCCGGGCCTTTCGCTTGCCTCCAGCATCGAGTGTGTCAAGCCTTTCGGCGGACGCCGAAAGGGTCAGAACCAGCGGTTGAGGATCGCTGCCACACCGTCGTCCTGCACGGACTTGGTGACCTCGTCGGCGGCCGCCTTGACCTCTTCCGGAGCGGTACCCATCGCGACCCCGTGCCCGGCGTACTTGAGCATCTCGATGTCGTTGCGCCCGTCACCGATCGCGAGCAGCCCGGCCGGGTCGAGACCGTACTGGGCGAGCGCGACCTTCAGCCCGGTCGACTTGTCCACACCCTCGGGTGCGATGTCGAGCCACGCGGTCCAACCGACGAAGTAACTGACTCCGTGCAACCCGAGGCGTTCCGCCAGGTGGACGAAATCGCTCTCGGACTGGTCCGGGTCGCGGATGATCAACCGGGTCACCGGCAGCGGCGCCAGTTCGCCGTCGGACACCACCCGGATGCGCGCGTCCCGGCCGAGGTCGCCGTCCGGGAACGGCGCGGTCACCAGGTAGGTGCCGTCGTGTTCCTCGACCGCCATCCGGGCATTCGGTGCGTGCCGCCGGACGGACTCGATCACTGTGGACGGGTCGAACGTCCGCTCGTCGACCACCTCGCCGCCGGGGTAACGGAGCGTACGGGCACCGTTGCTGCAGACAACAAGTCCACCAGGCGGTACGCCGAACCGCTCGGCCACCGGCCGTGTCGTCGACCAGGCACGCCCGGTGGCGAGGATGACCGGCACCTGCGCCGCCGTCCGGCGCACCGCGTCGAGAACCGCCGGCGACATGCCTTCGTCGTGGTCGATCAGCGTCCCGTCGATGTCCAGGGCAACGGCCGTGGGTTGTCCGATCATTTGGCGACCGGTTCGAGGACCTCACGGCCGCCGACGTACGGCTGCAGCGCGGTCGGAACTCGGACCGAACCGTCGGCCAACTGGTGCGTCTCCAGGATCGCGACGATCCACCGGGTGGTGGCGAGCGTCCCGTTCAGCGTCGCGACCGGCTGCGTGCGGCCGTCGGCGTCGCGGTACCGGATGTTCAGCCGGCGGGCCTGGAAGTCGGTGCAGTTCGACGTCGAGGTCACCTCGCGGTACCGGCCCTGCGTCGGCACCCACGCCTCGCAGTCGAACTTCCGGTACGCCGAGACGCCCAGGTCACCGGTCGCGGTGTCGATCACCCGGTAGCTGAGCTCCATCTTGTCGAGCATCTGCTTCTCCCAGCCCAGCAGCCGCAGGTGTTCCTCGGCGGCGTCCTCTGGCCGGCAGTAGGAGAACATCTCGACCTTGTCGAACTGGTGCACCCGGATGATGCCGCGGGTGTCCTTGCCGTGCGAGCCGGCTTCCTTGCGGTAGCAGGACGACCACCCGGCGTACCGGATCGGACCTCCGGTCAGGTCGATGATCTCGTCCATGTGGTAGCCGGCCAGCGCGACCTCCGACGTACCGGTCAGGTACAGCTCAGGGTCCTCCAACCGGTAGACGTCGTCGTGCGCCGACAGGTAGCCGGTGCCACCCATCACCTCGGGCTTGACCAGCGTCGGCGTGATCATCGGGGTGAAGCCGGCCTCGACCGCCTGCTGGACCGCCAGCTGCAACATGCCGAGTTGCAGCAGCATCCCGGCGCCCTTGAGGAAGTAGAACCGCGAGCCCGAGATCTTCGCGCCGCGCTCCATGTCGATCGCGCCGAGCAGCTCGCCCAGCTCGAGGTGGTCGCGGGGCTCGAACCCCTCGGCGGCGAAGTCGCGCGGCTTGCCGACCTCTTCCACCACGACGTAGTCGTCCTCGCCGCCCACCGGCGCCTCGTCGGACACCAGGTTCGGCAGCGCGCGGGCGAGCTCGTCGAAGCGGTTCCCGGCCTCGTTCGCCGCGGCCTCGTTGGCCTTCACCTCCGCGGCCAGCGTCTTGGTGCGCTCCAGCAGCGCGGCCCGCTCGTCGCCCTTGGCCTGCGCGACCTGCTTGCCGAGCGCCTTCTGCTCGGCCCGGAGCGCCTCGAAGGCAGAGATGGACGATCGACGCTCACTGTCGGCGACCAGAATCTGGTCGACCAGGTCGGCACTCTCACCACGCTTGGTCAGCGCGGCGCGGACGAGGTCGGGGTTCTCACGGAGCAGTTTCGCGTCAATCACACCCTGAGGGTATCGGGGCGTGTCAGAACCGGCGAAGTCTATTCGGGATGATGTGGTGGGTGCACGTCATCACGGAGGGGGATCTGAGCGGGCGATGAACCACCACCCACCCAGTCCGGTCGGCCGTGCGCTCACGGTCGTGCTGGGTGCGCTGCCGTTCGTCGTGGTCACGCTGCTGGTCTTCGGAAACTGGCCTCCGCTCGCGAGCTGGGACGCCTCGGTCGCCGCCCGCGCCGCGTCGTACGGCGCCGCACACCCCGGGGCCGTGGACTTCTGGCACGTGGTCGGCGCGGTGGTCCTGCCCTGGGCGTGCCGGGCGGTCATCGTCATCGTGGCGGTGTACCTCTGGCAGCGCCGCGCCCGCCTGCTCACCATCTGGCTGCTCGTCTCGGCCGGTGCCGAACTGGGCCTCGTGCAGGCGGTGAAGGCGATCTTCGGACGTTCGCGGCCGGCCCAGATGCTGGTCGAGACGGACGGATTCTCGTACGTGTCCGGCCATGCGGCCGCCGCGTTCGTGATGGCCGGCGCGCTCGGCGTCGTCCTGCCGTCCGTGCGCGGGTGGCGGCGACGGTTCCGGTTGCTGGTGCTGCTGCCGGTCGTCGCGGTGGTCGGCATCGCGTCCGTGGACCGGATCGCGCTGAACGTGCACTACGTGTCCGACGTACTCGGCGGATGGGCACTCGGGCTGGCGATTCTCACCGCGACCACGATCGGCTTCGGGCTGCGTCCGGGGCTGCGCCGGCGCCGGCGCCGTACCTCCGACGAATCCGACGGTACGACGGCTCCGCCGCGCGCCGCGGTGATCGTGAACCCGATCAAGGTCGGCGACGGCGTCGCGTTCCGGCGGAAGGTGACGCGGGCACTCGCGCTCCGTGGGTACGACGATCCGCTCTGGCTCGAGACCCGCGTCGACGACGCCGGGCGGGCGATGGCGCAACAGGCGATCGAGTACGAGTCGGACCTGGTCCTGGTCGCGGGTGGGGACGGTACGGTCCGGGTGGTGTGCTCGGCACTCGCCCACACCGGGATCCCGGTCGGGGTGATCCCGGCGGGCACCGGCAACCTGCTCGCGCGCAATCTGCACATCCCGCTCGACCTCGACGACGCGCTCGAGCGGATCCTCGAAGGCCGCGACCGGCGCATCGATCTCGTCCGCGTGCACGGCGACGACCTGGACACCGACCGCTTCGCCGTGATGGCCGGGCTCGGGCTCGACGCCGCGATCATCTCCGACGCACCGCCGCACCTGAAGAAACAGATCGGCTGGACCGCGTACCTGGTGTCCGCCGCCAAGAACATCAACCACCCGTCAGTCCGCGTCCGGGTCACCATCGACGACGGCGAACCCATCGAGCGCCGCGTCCGCACCGTCGTGATCGGCAATGTTGGCATGCTGCAAGCCAACATCCCCCTCCTCCCCGACGCCCGCCCCGACGACGGCCTCCTCGACGTCGTCGTCATCGCGCCCCGGCGTGTGACCCAGTGGCCGATCGTCGTGTGGCGGCTGCTGACGCGGACGAACCGCACCGACATGTACCTCGAACGCTTCACCGGCCGAAAGGTCGAACTCCACGCCGAGGCCGACGTACAACGCCAACTCGACGGCGACCCGATCGGCCCCGGGCGGTCCTTGTTCACCGAGATCGAACCCGGAGCGTTGACCGCCCGAGTGCCTCGCCGCCGGTAGATCCACCCCAACCCGCGCTGGGGCCCGGGCGAGTGGAGGGCCCTGGTGGCTTGCGTCAGTCGACCGTGCGGCCGGCTTCTTTGTGGAGGGTGTCGAGGGCTTCTTGTTCTTCGGGGGAGAGTTTGGCGTCGCTGATGAAGGACTTGATTTCCTTCGCGTACGTGCGGGCGTCGGCGCGGCTGTTGATCGAGGTGAGGACGACGCCGTCGCCGTTGTCGTCGACGAGGGCGAGCGACCAGGAGAGTTTGCCGCCGGATTCGCCGAAGGCGTCGTACCGGACGATCGCGAGGTGCTGCAGAGTTTCGCGCAGTTCGCCGCGGGTTGCGTCGAGTTCCTTGGTCAGGCGGCGGAGTTCGGACTTCACCGTGCCGGGTTTGGTTTCCGGCTGGTTCGACCGCGGTTCGGTGTCGGGCAGGCTGGTCGGCGGTTCGTCGGATGGGGCGGTTCGGGCCCGGAGGGCCTGGATCGCGAACACCAGAGCGAGCACCGCCACGAACAGGGCGGCGACGCCGAAAGCACCGGCTAACGTCGAAGACACGCACGAGAGCCTAAAGCATCCCTGGTGATGTTTGAGTGGTCAGGCGATCGCGTAGAGTGCTCGGCGTGGGACGGATGCGGTACGTCGGGCCGCGGCAACGTAGATTCGCGGCGTGACACATTTGCCTGATCAGGGCCCACAACCGGGCGTTCACGACCTCGGGTACGCGCGGCTCGACACGGACCGGCTGGAGCGGACCGGCGACGCCGAGGTGGTCTACGGCGCCGGGAAAACGCCGTCTCAGGTCGTGGAACTGCTGCGCACGTTGCACGCCACGCACCCGGAGCACGCCGTCCTCGCGACCCGGCTGACGGACGAGGCGCAGGAGGCCGTGATCGCTGGCCTGCCCCACGCGCTGGTCGACCCGGTCGGACGTACGGCGGTGCTCGGTGAGCCGCCGTCGCAGCGCGGGACCGTCGCGGTGGTGGCCGCCGGTACCTCGGATGCGCCGGTGGCTGCGGAGGCGGCGACGACGGCACGCGTGTTCGGGGCCGAGGTGGATCTGATCACGGATGTCGGCGTGGCGGGACTGCACCGGATCCTCGGTGTCCGCGAGCGGCTCGACGCGGCGGACTGCCTGATCGTGGTAGCGGGGATGGAGGGCGCACTGCCGAGCGTCGTCGGCGGACTGGTCGGCGTACCACTCGTGGCGGTGCCGACGTCGGTCGGGTACGGCGCCTCGTTCGGCGGACTGGCGGCACTGCTCGGGATGCTGAACTCGTGCGCACCCGGGGTCAGCGTGGTGAACATCGACAACGGCTTCGGCGCCGGAGTGTTCGCGGCACGCGTCGCGCGGCAGTCGGCCCCGCGGGAACGGAAGGACGACTGATGCGTACGGCGTGGATCGACTGCTCGGCCGGCGCGTCCGGTGACATGCTGCTCGGCGCACTGCTCTCCGCGGGTGCCGACCTCGCGTCCGTGAACGCCGCCGTCGCCGCCGTCGACCCTTCGCTGTCGGTCTCGGTCACCGAGACCTCACGGCACCAGATCGCCGCCACCAAGGCGACAGTCGAGGTCCTCGGCACCCCGCACCCCGAATCCGCCCCGGCCCGCACCGTCGGTCACGACCACGAGGCCGACGCGGACCACGGGCACGGGCACGGCCATGGGCACGACCACGGCCACGGGCATGGGCATGGCGACGGGGAAGCTGACAATCATGGCCCGACGCGGCCCTGGTCCGAGGTACGTCGCCTCCTCCAGGAAGCCGCGCTGGACGACGCCGTGCGCAACCGGGCCCTGGACACCTTCGCCCGCCTGGCGCGCGCCGAGGCTGCCGCCCACGGCGTGGAGCCGGACACCGTGCACTTCCACGAGGTGGGCGCGCTAGACGCGATCGCGGACATCGTCGGCGTCGCCGCGGCCGTGACCTCGCTCGACCTGGACCGCGTGGTGGTGTCGACGATCGCGCTGGGCGGCGGCGGTCAGGTCCGCGGGCAGCACGGCGGCATCCCGATTCCCGGCCCCGCAGTACTGCACCTGCTGACCGAGGCGCAGGCCCCGGTCACCGGCGGCGCCGCGCCGTACGAGATGACGACGCCGACCGGCGCCGCGCTGCTGGCCACGCTGGCCGACGACTTCGGCCCGCTCCCGTCGTTGCGGATCCAGCAGACCGGCGTCGGAGCCGGCGGTCGCGACCCGGTCGAGGTGCCGAACATCTTGCGCGTCGTGGTCGGTGAGTCGGCGGACGGCGCGACGACCGAACTCGTGTACGAGACCAACGTCGACGATCTCGACCCGCGGATCTGGCCGCAGGTGCTGGCCCGCCTGCTCGAAGCCGGTGCGGCCGACGCCTGGCTGACGCCGATCCTGATGAAGAAGGGCCGGCCGGCGCACACCCTGTCGGTGCTCGTCGGCGGTGGCAACGCCGAGCAGGTCCGCGCGGTGATCCTGTCCGAGACGTCCGCGATCGGACTGCGTGAGTTCGGTATCCGCAAGCACGCCGCGGACCGCGAGTTCACCACGGTCGAGGTCAGCGGTCAGCGGATCCGCGTCAAGATCGCGCGGTACGGCGGCCAGGTGGTCAACGTCCAGCCCGAGTACGACGACGTCGCCGCGGCCGCGACCGTCTTGGGCAAGCCGGTGAAAACCGTGCTCGCGAAGGCGGTCGCCGCCGGGCACGACCTCTGGAACTGACCGCTCGGACCGAACGCCCGCCGAGCGTCAGTGCGCCTCGGCGGGCTTCTCCGCGAGTGGCTTCTGTTTGCGCCGCGGCCAGTCGTACGGCCACCACTGCGCGCCGTTGCGCCGCGCCCACACGATCAACCCGATCAGCACGGCCAACTCGATCGCCGGGCACACCGTGTCCCGCAACCGCGCGCTGAAGAACTCGAGCGAATCCGTCAGGCTCGCCGCCACCTGCCGCGCGTTCGGATCCCGGCCGGGCACGTACGCGATCGCGAGCATCGTCGTCCGCACCACCATCAGCCCGTCGACCTTCGACGCCGCCACCGCGGCCAGGGCGACCCAGGCGATCACGTCGTACCACGGCAGCGAGTACATCGCGGTCAGCACCCAGGCGATCGCGTAGATCGCGGTGTACCGGATCGCGGCCGGTGTCGGGTCCTCCGGATGCGTCTTCGGGACCAGCGACTTCGGGAACACCTGCGTCAGCAGGATCGCGACCACGATCAGGCCCACCCAGGCCAGGATCGCGAGGACGGTGCGGACCAGGCCGTTCGGCAGGAACAGCGTGAAAAAGCTCAGCAGCACCTTGTGCGGCGTGCCGGTGGAGATGAACGACGTCTGGGACCGCGCCTGCTGGAACGCCTGCAGACCGACGATCGCGTACAGGCCGCCCATCGCGAGGGCGCCGCCGCCGCAGAACCACACGCACTTGCGCCGGTCGGCCCGCAGCGCCCACAGCATCGCCACGCCGACCAGGCCGATCGACAACTTGGTGCAGCCCGCGACACCGATCATGAGGCCGGCCAGGAACACGTGCCGCCGGAAGAGCACCAGCGCGATCACCGCGAACATCACCGCGATCGCGTCGTTGTGCGCGCCGGCCAGCACCGACCACAAAATCAGCGGGTTCGCGAGGCCGAGCATGATCACCCGCCGGCGAGCCGGCAGGTCCTTACCGACCAGCTTGACCAGCAGCAGGCCGGTGACGACGATCGCGATCGCGACCGACAGTTGCAGCATCCAGACGGTGAGCTGCGCGGAGTCGCCGCCGATCAGCGAGGACAACCACTGCACCCAGGTCGCGATCGGCCCGTACACACTGCGCGCGCCCTGCCACGGCCGCTCGGTCGCGGCGATCACCGGGTCGTACCCGAGCCGGATGGTGTCGGCCGGGGACACCGTGTACGGGTCGCCGCCGAGCGCCATGATCCGTCCGTACGCCGCGTAGATCAGCACGTCACCCGAAGCCATCGGGGGCACCAACGTGATGGCGAAGACCGTACCGATGCCCAAGGCAAGCAAACGGTCGACGCGCGGCGCCCAGCCGTGCTTCAGCGCCTTGGTGGCCAGGAAGACGCCGTACCCGCCGAGCAGGATCGCGACCCAGATCAGCACCGACACGAGCCAGTCGTTCGGCTTGCTGTCGAACCAGTACGACGGCAACCACGGGTGCCGGTTGGTCAGCGTCAGCACGACGACCGACGGACCGAGCAGTCCGGTCGCGACGATCAGCGCCGCACTCGCCAGGTAGAGCGCAACCGCCCGGCGGCCGTACTTTCGTCCCACCCCGGTCGTCGGCTCGAGGGCAGACTCAGTGCTCATTGCGGAGTCTCCGCGGAACCAGCGTGCGCAGCGACGGCCCACCACCGTCCGCGGGCAGCGCGCTGCGGGCGGCGAGCGCGCGACGGACGTGCAGGTACTGCTTCGCGCGGTGCAGTTGCCCGCGCAGATCGGTCCCGGTGGCGCGATGCCGGACCTCGATCGGCACCTCCAGGATCCGGAAGCCCTTCCGCCCGAGGTCGATCGTCAGGGCCGTCTCGACCCCGAACCCGGCGGCCAGCGGTACGGCGGAGTCGAACGCCGCGCGGGTGAGGCAACGCTGCCCCGACAACGGCTGCTCCGGCGCCCAGCCGGTGGCCTCCTGAATGCCGGCGCGCGCCAGCCGGACCACGAATCCGTGGCCGCCGGCCTTCGAACCGTCGGCTCGCACCTGCGCCGGCAGCGTCCCGATCGTCATGTCCGCACGACCCGCCTGGACCGGCTCGAGCAGCGGACCGGCCGCCGCGGCGGTGTCGGTCAGGTCGGCGTCCAGGAACAGCAGGTGCCGCGGCCGGGCCCCGTCGCGCTCCGCGACCGCAGCCGCGCCGGTCTCCATCGCGGCGGCCTTCCCGCGGTTCCGCTCGTGCCGTACGACGACCGCGCCGGCTCGCTCGGCTGCTGCCGCCGTACCGTCGGCGGAGCCGTCGTCGACGACCACGACCAGGTCGACGCCGATGATCCTGTGCACCGCGTCGACGGTCGCCGCGATCCGGTCGGCCTCGTCCTTGGCCGGGATCACGCAGGCGACGGCACGCTCGAACGGTTCGGTGGACAGGTCTGCATCGGACACGCACCGCAGCCTAGTTCCTCTGCAGCCGATCGACCTCGTCCGTAGCCGGTCGGCCGGGGATATTCGTCCTTTCGTACGACAGGCGTCTCGTCCAGGTCGCCGGAACATGTCGGCCAGGTGGCAGATGTTCCGGGCCGGTCGCGGCGGCAGGATTTTCGGTATCCGAACACCACGAACGAGACGAAGGACGAGGTACCCGAAATGACCCGCACTGTGACCGCCAACATCACGCTCTCGCTCGACGGCCGGGTGCACGGCGCCGGCGGCATCTTCGATATGAGCTGGATCGTGCCGCACGCGATCACCGAAGGCGCCCGAGACCACATGGTCCGGATGGCGGAGCGCTCGACCACTATCCTGCTCGGCCGGAAGAACTACGAGGGCTTCGCCGGCTTCTGGCCGGGGGTCGCCGACGACGAGAACGCGGCGCCGCAGGACCGGCTCGCGTCGCGGTGGATGACCGAGACCGAAAAAGTCGTCTTCTCCACGACCCTGACCGAGCCGACCTGGGCGAACTCGCGGATCGTCGACGCCGACCCCGCGGACGTGGTCAAGCAACTGCGGTCCGAGGGCAGCGGCGAGATCGTGATCCTGGCCAGCGTCAGCCTGATCAGGCCGCTGCTCGCCGCGGACGAGATCGACCGGCTGTCGCTCGTGCTGGCGCCCGAGTTGGTCGGCGGCGGCGACCGGCTGTTCGAGGACGGGCTGCCGGCCTCGTCCTGGAAGCTGACCGACGCGCGGCCGACCGAGTCCGGCGCGCTGTGCCTGATCTACGACCGGAGCCGCTCCTGAATTGGCCTTCTCACGCATATTGTCGGACAATCAGACAGATTGACCGAGTTGCCGTAGCGTGGTGGGTACGGCGGAGGCGAAGGGCGGACGGATGACCGAGACGCGGATGGACGGCCAAGACACCCCGGACACCCCGGACACCCCGGACACCCCGGACACCCCGGGCACACCGGGCAGCACGCCGTACGGCGTCGACAGCGAGGTCGGTCCGCTGCGGACGGTGCTGCTGCACCGCCCCGGGAACGAGCTCCGGCGACTCACCCCGCGCAACAACGACAAGTTGCTGTTCGACGGCATCCCGTGGGTCGGCCGGGCCCAGGACGAGCACGACGCGTTCGCCCAGGTGCTCCGCGACCGCGGCGTCGAGGTGCTGTACCTCGGCGAGCTGCTGACGGAATCGCTGAGTAATCCTGACGCTCGCGCGCAGGCGGTCGCCGGGGCGACCGAGGACCTCCGGCTCGGCGACACCCTCCGCGGCTACCTCCGGTCGGCCCTCGGCGAGCTGGACCCGGCCGCGCTGGCGGAGGCCCTGATGGCCGGTGTCCGCAACGACGAGGTGCGGGCGGGCGGTCTGGTCAGCTCGCTGCTGGCACACGAGGACTTCCTGATCGACCCGCTGCCCAACCTGCTGTTCACCCGCGACTCGAGTGTCTGGATCCGGGACTCGGTCGCGGTTACCTCGCTGGCGATGCCCGCCCGGGTCCGCGAGACTCAGCTGACCGAGCTGATCTACACGTTCCACCCGCGGTTCGCGGGCGCCGACAAGGTGTACGACCACCAGTTGGAGCACGTCGAGGGCGGTGACGTGCTCGCGCTCGGACCCGGCGTACTCGCGGTCGGCGTCGGCGAGCGGACGACGCCGGCCGGTGTGGAGCGGCTGGCGCGGCGCGTGTTCACCAAGGGGCTCGCGCACACCGTGCTCGCCGTACCGATCGCGCAGCAGCGGGCGACCATGCATCTCGACACCGTCTGCACGATGGTCGACACCGACGCCGTGCTGATGTACCCGAACATGGCCGAGGAGATGCGGGCGCTCGCGGTCACCGCCGACGGCGACCAACTGCACGTCGCGGAGCCCGAGCCGTTCCTGGTCGCGGCCGCGAAGGCGCTCGGCATCGACACGCTGCGGCGGATCGACACCGGCCTCGACCCGGTGACCGCCGAGCGCGAGCAATGGGACGACGGGAACAACACCCTGGCTGTGGCGCCGCGGGTGTGCATCGCGTACGAGCGCACGGTCGAGACGAACGCGCGGCTGGAGGAGTCCGGCATCGAGGTCGTTCGCATCTCCGGCTCCGAACTCGGCTCCGGCCGCGGCGGCCCGCGCTGCATGTCCTGCCCCATCCTTCGCGCCCCGGTCACGGCCACGGTCACTGCGCGCTGATCAACTTTGGCCGGAACAGACCTGGACGGTGGGATCGTGAGGTGGGCGACACGCGGAGTGAAATCGGGGCTTGTGCGCGGCCCCGGGTCTGAGTACTCTTCATGGCTAGGCCCAGGCCCTGTTGCTCCCCCGTCAGCAGGACTTGGGCCGTCCACCTTTTCCACGCCGGATTCGTTGTCCGGACTGGACCAGTGAACACAGCAGAACGCCCGGCTGAGAATCTCAGCCGGGCGTTCTGTCGTTCGAGCGTGGGTCAGCGGATCGTGAGCTGGCGGCTGGCGAGGCCGGCGCGGGCGGCGCGCTCGTCGGTCGTCAGCGGTGCCTCGGTGGCCAGCGCCTTCTCGAGGGCGGTGGCGAACTCCGCCGCCGGCTTCTCGACGTCGGCGGCCTCGGTCCCGGTCGGCAGCTCCCAGACCGGCGCGAGGACGCCGAGCGCCCGGAACGAGCCGATCAGCCGGCTGCCCTCGACGATCGCGGACGACCCGGCGGCGTGCAGCCGGGCGAGCGCGTCGAGCACCGTGTCCTCGGTGTGCGGCAGTACCCAGCGCAGGTAGATCCGGTCGCCGATCTTGGTCCAGTACGCCGCCTCGACCGAGTCCAGCCGGACCGTCGGGGCGGCCGCGGCGTTCGCGCGCTCGAGGCCGGCGGCGACCTCACCGGTCGGGTCCTCGACGTTCTCGCCGACCCAGTAGTCGAAGCCCTCGTGGACCTTGACGTCGATCGGCTTGCTGGTGTCGATCAGGTCCTGCAGCCGCGGGCCGTCCTTCATCAGGTCGCCGACCTGGACCGGGTTGCCCGGCTCGGTCCGCAGGGCGGCGGTGATCGCGTGGCCGACGTCGCGGCTCGGGTCACCGGACGAGGCGTGCGTCTGCAGGCCGATCCAGATCGACTCGTCGTCGCGGACGATGCCCGGCATCGCCATCGGCAGCAGCGTGACCAGGTTGATCACCGTTCCGGCGTGCTCACCGGTGAGCTCGACCTGCGCGGTCCCGGCCGGCACGATCTCGCGGAAGGCGATCAGATCGCACTCCGACGGCAGGCCCTCGAACGGCCGCACCACGAAGGTGTCGGCGGCCTGGGCCCGCTCCTTGCCGTGGCACTGCTTGAACCGCTTGCCCGAACCGCACGGGCAGGGCTCGCGCGGCCCGACGTCCACCAGATCGGCCGGGTCGAGCGTGACGGTCGTCGTCGTGTTCTTCGCGCGCTGCCGCGACTTCTTTCCCATAACCCCGCAGTCTTACAGCCGAGCCCACCTGAGGGCCAACCAGCCGGGACTCAGTTCGGGATGACCGCATGCACGGTGCGGTGCGAGGAAGCGGTCCGGACGTCCCAGCCGGAGGTCAGGATGTCGACGATGGCCAGGCCGCGGCCGCCGATCGACTCCGGGTGCGGGTCGCTGATCCGCTGCGGCTCGGTGTCGCCGCGGCCGTCGGTGACCTCGACGTGGATCCCGGCCCGGTCGATCCACCACGCGGCCCGTACCTCGCCGGCCGGCAGCGGCGGCGCATACCGGATGGCGTTCGAGAGCAGCTCCGAGAGCACCAGCTGGGCGTCGTCACACGCCGCGTCGGTGACCCGGTAGCGCTTCAGGTACGCCGCCAGACGGCGCCTGGCGTCAGCCACCGCCGAGACTTCGTGCGGCAGTACGACGTCCACGACGCTCACGTCGGCGGGCAGGGTCGCAGAGGACAAGCAGGGCTCCTCGATGATCGGTTCAGCCACAGTGACTTCTGCCCACGAACGAGCCCCGGAAAACACCTGCGGGTATTCCGTTACACAGCTCAGCGAAGATCACGCCGTAAAACCTGAAAACCGTAACGAAATCGAAGAAATTGACGGTTCGGGATAACCGCCCGCATTCACTCAGCTACGTATCCGCACCGCGTGACACACAACACACAAATTCGCCCCGGTGTGTCACAAACTCCGCACCGGACGTAGGCGTCCTATCTCTCCGGGTTCTCGGCGAGCACCCGGATCGCGACCTCGGGACGGTCGCTGATCACGGCGTCGACGCCGATGTCGCGGCAGTGCCGGATGTCGTTCTCGGCGTTCACCGTCCAGACATGCACCTGATGTCCGTGCTTGTGCGCGCGGTCGACGTACTCCGGATGCGCCGTGACGATCTCCAGGCTCGGTCCGGCGTACGAAACGCCGGTCGGCAGCGAGCCGTCCCGGAAGCGCAGCGGGACCCGGTCCATCAGCAGTACGGTCCGGAGGCCGGGCGCCGACGCGCGCATCCGGCGCAGCGACAGCCACGAGAAGCTCATCACCCGGGCGGGAGACTCGCTGCCGACCTTCGGATGCGCCCAGTTGAAGCGGTCCAGCGCCTCGATCAGCCGGCGTTCGACGAGTCCGGCGTACCGGGTCGGGTGCTTGGTCTCGATGGCCAGCTCAACCGGGCGCCCGGCGTCCCGCACGGTGGCCAGCAGGGTCTCGAGCGTGAGCACCTTCCGGACGTCGAGGCCGGGCAGTTCGGCCTCCTCGTCGAGTTCGGCCCACGGGGTCTTCCAGGAGCCCCAGTCGTACTGTTCGAGTTCCTCGAGGCTCATCGTGGAGAGCACGCCGCGGCCGTTCGAGGTGCGTTCGATGCGGCGGTCGTGGACACACACGAGGTGGCCGTCGGCGGTCAGTCGCACGTCGCATTCGAGGCCGTCCGCGCCGGCTTCGATGGCCCGCTGGTACGCCGCGAGAGTGTGCTCGGGATTGAGGTCACTGGCGCCGCGATGGGCAACGACGCGCGGGAGCTTCCGCATAAAGGAAACTCTTTCACACACCGACGGAGGATGAACGGCATGGACATGCGGCGGTGAGACGCGGACCCCCAGGCCATCACAATGTGCGCCGTGCCGCGCAGCCACGCACACCGCAGGGAATTGCGGGTGATTGTGATGGCCTGGGGATCCCTCAGACGGCGGCGTCTGCCAACTGCTGGGTCCGGCCGGCGGGCCGGGGCAGGCCGTAGTGGTCGCGCAGGGTCGTGCCGGTGTACTCGGTGCGGAAGAGGCCGCGGGCCTGCAGGATCGGGATCACCTCGTCCACGAAGACCTGCAGACCGGACGGCAGCACCGGCGGCATCACGTTGAACCCGTCGGCGGCGCCGGCCTCGAACCACTGCTGGATCGCGTCCGCGACCTGCTCCGGCGTCCCGGTGAACGTCCGGTGCCCGCGGCCACCGCCGAGGCGCCCGATCAGCTCGCGCACGGTCAGCTGCTCGCGCCGCGCGAGCGTCACGATCAGCGTATACCGGCTCTTCGCCCCCTCGATCTCGTCCTCGTCCGGGAGATCCGCGGGCAGTTGCTGGTCGAACGGCAGGTCCTCCGGCGAGACCCGCAATGTCTTGGCGAGCTGCAGCCGCGCGTACTCGGGCCGGATCAGTGCGTCGAGCCGGTGCTCCAGCCGCTCCGCCTCCGCGACCGTCGACCCGATCACCGGCACGATCCCAGGCAGGATCTTGATCGACTCCGGGTCCCGCCCGAGGGCCGCCGTACGGGCCTTCAGGTCGCGGTAGAACTCCTGTGCGTCCGCCAGCGTCTGCTGCGCCGTGAAGACCGCCTCGGCGTACCGCGCCGCCAGCCCCTTGCCGTCTTCCGACGAGCCGGCCTGGACAATCAGCGGATGCCCCTGCGGCGAACGCGGCAGGTTCAGCGGACCGCGCACCTGGAAGTGCCGGCCGACGTGGTCGATCGGCTGCACCCGCTCCTGGACCGCCCAGACACCCTCCTCCTTGTCCGCGATCGCGGCGTCGTCCTGCCACGAGTCCCAGAGCTTGTACGCAACCTCGAGGAACTCGGCGGCGCGGTCGTACCGCTCCGCGTGCGCGGGCTGATCGGCCAGGTTGAAGTTGCGCGCCGCCTCCGGACCGGCCGTCGTGACCACGTTCCAGCCCGCTCGGCCGCCGCTCACGTGGTCCACGCTGGCGAACCGGCGGGCCAGGTTGAACGGCTCGTTGTACGTCGTGGACGCGGTCGCGATCAGCCCGATCCGCGACGTCACGGCCGCGATCGCGGTCAGCAGCACGGTCGGCTCCAGCGACCCGGCCGGCCGCCGCCCGACGTTCCCGAACAGCACCGGCGAGTCCGCGAAGAAGATCGAATCGAACTTGCCGCGCTCGGCGAGTTGCGCCAGCTCCTGGTAGTGCTGCACCGACGTGTTGGCGAACGGGTTGCTCTCCGGCAACCGCCAGGACGCCTCGTGATGTCCCGTGCTCATCAGGAACGCGTTCAAATGCAGGTGCCTGCTCATTCCGATACTCCCAAGGCGTCGAGAAGCCGCGAGCGGACCGCGGCGAATCCTGGATCGGCGGCGCTACGCGGCGCCGCCAGCGTGATGGTTTCGGCGGCGACGATCCGGCCCGCGTCGAGCACGATCACTCGATCGGCCAGCACGATCGCCTCGTCGACGTCGTGCGTCACCAGCAGTACGGCGGGTTGATGCGCGGCGCACAACTTCCGCAGCAGGACGTGCATCTTCAACCGGGTCAGCGCGTCCAGCGCGCCGAACGGCTCGTCCGCGAGCAGCAGTTCCGGTTCCCGGACCAGCGACCGCGCCAACGCGACCCGCTGCTGCTCACCGCCGGACAACTCGTTCGGCCAGGCGTCCTCCCGGCCGGCCAGGCCGACCTCCTCGAGGCTTTGCCGACCGCGGGCGTCGGCGCCGCGCAGGCCGAGCACGACGTTCTCGAGAACTCGCGCCCAGGGCAACAAACGCGAGTCCTGGAAGACGACCGAGACGTTCTGCGGTACGGCGAGTTCACCGGAACCGGCGACGTCGTGATCGAGACCTGCCAGCGCCCGGAGCAGCGTGCTCTTCCCGGAGCCGCTCTTGCCCAGCAGGGCCACGAATTCGCCCGGCTCGATGTCCAGGTCCACGCCGTCCAGGACGGCGCGATCGTCGTACCGCCGGACGAGATCCCGGACGGAGACGGTCAGGAGGCCAGTGTTCGCCGCCATGACAGCGCCCTCCTCTGGATCAGGCGGACGCCCGCGTCGGACAGCAGACCGAGCGTGCCGTACACGACCAGCCCGACGATGATGATGTCGGTCTGCCCGTACGTGCGGGCGAGCTCCATCATGTAGCCGATGCCGCTGGTGGAGTTGATCTGCTCGACGACCACCAGTGACAGCCAAGCACCGGTGACCGCGAACCGCAGGCCGAGCAGGAACCCGGGCAGTGCGCCCGGAAGTACCACGCGGCGGATGAACTCGCGCTGCGACAGGCCCACGGTCTGCGCGAGTTCGACGTACCGGCTGTCGATCGTGCGCAGGCCGTTGTGGGTGTGGATGTAGATCGGGACGAAGACGCCGAGCAGGATCGTGACGATCTTCATCGACTCGCCGATGCCGAGCCAGAGGATCAGCAGCGGCAGCAGCGCCAGCGAGGGGATCGCGCGCTTGATCTGGATCGGGCCGTCGAGCACCGCCTCACCGAGGCGGGACAGGCCGGAGATCAGCGCGAGCGAGACACCGAGCACGATGCCGAAGGCAAGGCCGAGCAGGGCGCGTTGCGCCGAGGTCCACAGGTTCGTCTGCAGGCGGCCGTCGGCGATCAGGTCAGCGGCGGTCGTCAGCACCGTCCAGGGCGCGGACAGGACTCGTGGGTCGATCCAACCGATCGCGGATCCGATGCTCCAGATCACCAGCAGCAGCACCGGCCCGATCGCGGCCCCGAACTTGATCGGCTTGCCCGGACCGAGGCGCCGGCGCCGTACGACGGGGCTCGTCGCGGCGGCGGTGCGCAGCCCGGGGAGTGTGGTCGCACTCATTTGGCGCCTCCCTTGATGGCGTCCGCGGCGACGGTCTGGAACCGCAGGTCGTACAGGTCCTTGGCCTCGATCTCCTTGTTGCCGGTCTCCTTCGAGAGCAGATCGACGGTTTCCTGCTGGCGCTCGATCGCGTCACTCCAGTCGGCGCTGATGTCCGGGTGGCCGGCGTTGTCGACCAGCCATTGACCGTCGGCCTCGGTCAGGCCTTGGTCCTTGACGTAGTACCCCGCGATCCATTCCTTGGGGTGCTTGTCGATCCAGTCCTGCGCGACGCCCCAGGCGGCGACGTACGCGCGGATCGCGGCCGCCTTGCCCGCGTCCTCCAGCGACTCCTGCGCCACGTACAGGTGGCCGGCGTCGTCGCGAATGCCGTGCGGGATCGTCGACGCGCCGTCCTTGCCGTACTTGGTCAGGTAACGCTTGACCTGGACGCCGCCGATCGGCGCGACGTCGACCTGCTTGGCAGACAGGGCGTTCGAGTACACGTCACCGGTACTCGGCAGCTCGACCAGCTTGACGTCCTCCTTGGTCAGACCAACCTTCTTCAGCACCTTGAGGACGAGGGCGCCCTGGGCCTGACCGGGACTGAACGCGATCTTCTTGCCGCGCAGGTCCTCGAGCTTCTTGACCTCGACGCCCGGCGCCACGCCGAGCTGGTAGATCGGGTGGTTCAGCGGGTCCTGGCGGAACTTCGAGGCGACGATCTTGACCTTCAGGCCGGTCCAGGTCGCGTGGATCGGCGGGATCTCGGCCACCGAGCCGACGTCGAGCGCGCGGGCCCGGAACGCCTCGGTGGTCTGCGGTCCGCCGCTCAGGTTCGCGAACTGGACGAACTTCGAGACCTTGTCGAGCTGACCGGACAGCTTGAGCGCGACTTCCGTGGCGGGATCACCGACCACGATCTTCGTACCGTCCGGGACGGTCGTCGGCAGGTCCGCGTCGAGCGCGAGCTTCGCGCCGCCGTCGGCGGCCGCGTTGCTGCCGCAGCCCGCGACGACGGCGAGCAGGGCGAGGGCGGAAAGGAGACGTGTTCTTCTAAACATGGTGGGCTTTCGCGTAGCGGCCGTCGTGGTAGAGCAGCGGGTCGTGCTCACGGCGTTCGGTGTGGGTGGCCAGGCGGGCGACGACCAGGTAGTGGTCGCCGACGGCGAAGCGGTGCGCGATCTGCGCCCGCAGGAAACTCGGCGAGTCGTCCAGCACGGGTTCGCCGGTCGCCAGCCGCGACCAGCGGGTCGGTTCGGCGAACCGGTCGATCCCGCTGGTGGCGAACCGGCCGGCGATCGCGTGCTGGTCGTCGGCGAGGAAGTTGATCACGACGCTGCCCGCCGTACTCACGGTCGGCCAGCTGGACGCGCTGGTGGCGATCGCGAACGAGACGAGCGGCGGCAGCAGGCTGATCGACACCAGTGAGGTGGCGGTGAATCCGACGGGGCCGTGGCCGGCGTCTGCGGTGATCACCACGACGCCGGCGGCGTGGCGACGGAACACGGACTTGTAAACCTCGGCGTCCACGACCCGCTCTTCGGCTCGGTCGGGGACCACGGACAGGGCAGGACGATGTACGGCAGGTACAGACATGTCTCTCCCTCGGAACGGGGCAGGGACCACAGGTGACGTGAGACGAGGCGTCCCCGATGCGCTCAGGCGTGCTCGGCCGGACCGTGCGCAGCGGTGCACAGGGCTGAGGCTCGAGCGGCGGGGGCCTGTCTCAGGGCCGCGTGCTGACACGCGGGCGGTGGCGACTGGGCGCTTGAGGACGCGTCACCGACAGGTGGCGCTCGCCGTCCGCAGCAGATCGATGACGCGACGGCGGGTGAGGTGTGTCGTCGTCATGTCAGCTACTTTCTCATTAAAGTCGACTGACTAACTAGACAATCTCGCCATCCGGGACGGCGGTCCGAAACCATCCGACCGGTGGGACGACACGCCGCCGGGTTGCCCTCACATCCACGGTCACTCGTGCGTTCTACTGGCGTGATGGCTCGGGAGAAGGTCGGATTGCCGCCGTTCCAGGCGTTGATCGACGCGCACTGGCGAGACGTCGCCCGGCTGGCGCGCGCGATGGCCGGGCAGGACGGCGACGACGTCGCGCAGCGCGCCTGGGAGAAGGCGTACGCGGCGTACCCCACGCTGACGTCGGCGAAGAACCTGCGCAGCTGGCTGCTCACCATCACCGCCCGCTGCGCGACCGACGTCCACCGGGCCCGGAAACCGCAGAGCCCGCTGGACGAGGCGCCGCCGATCGCGGTCGACGGACCCGACGCCGCCACCTGGCCGGACCCCGACCTGTGGCGGGCGGTCAACGAACTCCCGGAGCGGCAACGCTTCGCGATCACGCTCAAGTACGTCGGCGACCTGGACCACCACGGCGTGGCCGCCGCCCTGGACACCACGCCCGCCGCGTCGCGCCGGCTCGTCAGCGACGCGCTGGCGACCCTGCGCACCAAACTCGGAGCACACGATGACTGACCTCGAAGGCCGGCTGGCCCGGCTCGACACCCCAGACCTGAAACCGCCTGTCCTACCGGATGCCGATGTCGCCTATGTCTTGCACGACACGCCGATCGGCACGATGCTGCTCGCGGTTGCCGGCGGGCGCGTGGTCGCGAGTTCGTTCGACGACGAGGAGACGATGACCGCCCGGCTCGCGCGGGCGGTTTCCCCGCGGGTTCTGCGGCAGGCTCGCCCGCTGGACGACGTACGACGGCAACTCGACGAGTACCTGGCCGGGCGTCGCCGTACGTTCGACCTCGACGTCGACCTCACGCTCGCGACACCGTTCCAGCGACTCGTGCTCAACGATTTGCCGGTGCGGACGCAGTACGGCGCGACCACGACGTACGGCGCTGTCGCCCACGACATCGCCAAACCGAAGGCGGCCCGCGCGGTCGGGACCGCACTAGGGTCGAACCCGGTCTGCGTCGTGCTGCCGTGCCACCGGGTGATCGGCGCGAACGGCGCGCTCACCGGGTACGCCGGCGGGCTCGACGCGAAGCGATTCTTGCTGAATCTCGAAGCAAAAAGCTGAGTTTTCCAGAATAGTGCGGAATGGATTTACACTCGGAATGGAAAGGAGCAGATCCCCAATGTGGAGTGGGGATCTGCTCCTTCTTGACTTCTACTTGACGGGTCAGGAAGTTGCCGGTTGGTGGATCTCCAGGATCAGCCGCCGGCGCCCGCCCCAGTCGCGTTTGTAGACCATATAGTCGTCGATTCCGGCCGCCGCACACAGCCGCCCGTAGCTGATCTCGTCGTGGATGAAGTGCACGCTGCTGCGGTCGTCGTCGTGCTCGGTCGTGACGATCCGGTGCTCCGGCCCCTGGCGCATCCCGTTCGCGATCTCGGCCGCCGTCGCCGGCCCCCACACCGGCCCCTCGATGATCGCGATCCCGCCCGGCTTCAGCACCCGCGAGATCTCGCAGATCGTCGAGATCTGCTCGTCCTCCGCGAACAACTCGTGGAACGCCGTCCACAGGCAGATCACCGCGTCGAACGAGTCCCACTTGTACGGCAGATCGGTCATCGACCCGATCGCCCAGTCGATCGCCAACTCCTCCTCGGCCGCCTTCGCCCGCCCTGCCTCGATCAGGTTCGGCGAGATGTCCAGCGCCCGCACCACCTTGCCCGCCCGCCGCAACGGCACCGCGATCCGTCCGTACCCGCAGCACAGGTCGAGCACGGATTCGCGCCCCTCCAGCAGCTCCTCGACCGCCTTCACGATCAGGGCGTCCCGCTCCGGCGTAGTACGCGCGGCAAGTCCGTCGGCACCGAGCTCGGCATACTCGGCCCGGCTACGCAGTGCGGAATTCAGCATGGCGCAAGTATTCCGGTTACTCCGGGTCAGTTGTCCAGCGGCTGTCACGTGCTGAGAACGGGTCGCGGTGCCGCTCGTTCGAGACCGTGACCACGCATCGGGGGTCTGAACACCAAATGGGGACCTCGAACAGCAAATAACCTGTTCAAACTCACCACAAGGCAAGTACCCCCCAGACACCTGGCGGGCAGCGCCAACCCCCCGACGCCCGCTCGTCACCTTCCGACTTGGTTGTCCACGGCGGTACGGCGGCCGACTCGGCCCAGGAGTACGGCGGCCAGCATGGAGATGATGATGCAGGTGTAGGTGGCGCCCAGCCAGGTGGGGACGGGGTGGCTGGCGAACAGGATTTGCTGGAGCTTGGTCCAGAACGTGGACCAGCCGGCCACGGTGCCCGGGTTCACCAGCTGGTACGCGACGAACCCGATCAGCCACGCGACAGCGGGTTGCCAGCGGAACTTCGCCGTACTGGACACGTCCCACTGCATCTTGCTCACCACGAAGAAGTCGGCGATCGCCACCGCGAACAGCGGTACGAAGACGGATCCGATCAGGTACAGGAACTGGGTGTAGTTCCCGAGGTTGATCGACAGCGCGATGCCGGTGGCAACGATACCGATCGCCACGGAGATCCAGCGTCGGTCGATGTGGCCGATCAGGTTGTGGGCGGCCATCGTGGTCGAGTAGACGTTCGCATAGGCCTCGTCGACCTCGTCCACGAGCAGGACGAACAGGGCGATCGCACCGGCGGGCAGCGTGACCAGTGCGGTGATGACGCCTTCACTGTCGGTCCCCAGGGTTGCTACCGCGACCACGCCGAGCGAGAAGTACCCGATGGCAGCCAGGCCGTACCCCAACGCGGACCCGGCGAACGCAGCCTTGTTGGTGCGCGAGTGTCGCGTGTAGTCCGCGGCCAGGGGTGCGAACGACACCACGCCGGCGGCAGCGAGGTCGACGGCGGGCCAGAAGCCGAACACGCCGTCCTGCGGCAGCGGCTGTGCCGGTTTGCTGAGCACCTGCACGAAGAGGTATACCGACGCGATCAGCACCAGCCACACCATGAACTTGCGCAGTACCTTCACGCTGCCGAGCGGACGTACCGCCATGGCGGTCGCGATCGCTCCGGCGAGTACGACGAACAGCCAGCGCCAGCGCTCGCTCGTCACCGCGACAGCGGCCTGCGAGATCACGATGATCTCCATCGTGGCCCAGCCGACGTTCTGCGCGATGTTGAGGACAGTCGGCGCCATGGAACCGCGGCGCCCGAACAGCCCGCGCAGGCAAGCCATGGCGGGCGCACCGGTCTGCGAACCGAAGACCGCTGCACCACCGAGCACCAGCGCCCCGATGCCGCAGCCGACGAGCACCGCGAGTAGTCCCTGCCACAGCGAACCGGTGTACGCCGCGACGAGCGCACCGGTGACCGGGCCGAACAGTGAGATGCCGAAGTTGCCCCACAGCGTGAACTGGTCGAAGAACCCCAGCGTGCGCGGGGTGTCCGTGGTGAGGACCAGCGGCGCCTCGGTGCTACTGGCAGGACGAACAGCTGTATCGGTCATGAGTGACCCCACTCCCTACGCCGGCATTACCCGGTCAGGTTCAGGCGGTCGGCGACCCTGCTGTCGCCCTCTCAGCCCGCGCATCTCGGTGCGAGCTCCCGCTGGTTGACACAGAGAGTTTAACGCGTCAGATATCTTCCGGCAGCGCGGCGGCTCGTTCTATCAGCGCGGCGAGCTCCGGACCGTTCGTGACGACGGGCATGTGCGCGCCGGTGTCGAGTGTGCGGGCCTCGCCGCGGCACAGTGCGGAGAGCCGCTCCAGCCACTCCGCCGTACACAGCAGGTCGTGCTTGCCGCGGACCAGCACCACCGGCGCCCGCACGTACGGCATGCTGGCGGCGAGGTCGTGCACACGGGACGCCTCACCGGCGCGGGCGATCGACGGCAGCGTGGTCCGGGCGTACTGCGGGCTGATCCGGACCAGCTTCGGTACGTCGGGAATCGCTGAGCCGACGAGCCGCACCGCGCGGTCGACCCAGCTCGACATCCGCGCGTCACCGGTCGGTGCGGCCAGGACCAGCGCGTGCGCCAACTCCGGGTACCGGACCGCTGTCTCGACGACGATCTGGCAGCTCGCCGAGTGGCCGACCAGCACAGACCGCCCGCGGATCTTCTCCGCCAGTGCGACCGCGAGCGCCCGCGGGTGCAGGTCCTCACGTGCGCCGGCGGGTTCGCCGTACCCGGGCAGAGTCACCACGTGGTACGGCGTGGTGAGGTGCTCGACGGTCCGCGCGTACGACTCCGGTCCGAGGCCCAGGCCGGGCACGAGCACGATCGGAACGCTCACTCCCACGGAGCCTTGGCCGGAGCGTCCCGAACGACCGGATTGGGTACGTCGGGCTTCAGCTCGCGGTACCCGAGGAACAGACCGGCCGCGAGGATCAGCAGACCGGCGCCGCCCCAGCCGTACGCCGTGGGCAGTCGATGGACCGCACCGTCGTTGCCGCCGAGACCTGTGGACAACACCATGAACAGCCAGACGACGATCAGCACCGCCGCCACCGCTACCAGGAGCAGTCCGGTGAGCTCTGCGGGGTCGGGGCGCCGGTTTGCCTTCAGCCGGGCGAGTACGTCGCGGATCCACATCACCAGCGCCGCCGTGCCGACCACCAGGAGCAGGAGCTGCCCGATGGCGTCCAGCACATCAGTACGGAGCGGGTGGTTCAGCGGCGAGCCGGGTGCCTGCGAGATCTCCCGCAGCGCCACTCGCTGCACGGAAACGACCAGCAGGCCGTAGATCGCTGCTACGAACGTGGCCAGGCCGACAACGCGTGCGGCGCGCGGATCACGCGGCGGGACGTCACGGCCGTACGTCGGGAGCTGGTGCGGCTGCGGGTTCGACGGTGCGCCGTACGGGGTGCCAGGGCGGTACGCGGGCGGCTGCTGGTACGCCGAGTTCCCCGGCGCCGGGGGCGGGCCGCCGTACCCGGGATGACTGCTGTACGGCTGAGGAGGCGCGTAGTGCGTCTGCTCGGTGCGCACGGGCGGGCGCGCGTACGTCCCGCCGCCGTAGGGCGTGGGCGGCGCGTAGTGGTGTTCTTCTTCGGTGGGGGTCTGCTGCTCGGGCTCGTTGCCGCGGCCGTACGTCGGGAAGTCCTGTGACGACATCGCTGCTCCTCCCGTCGTACCCAGTTTCTCAGGTCGCCTTGATCGTCGGCCAGGCGTTCGGCAGGCAGCCGGCCAGCCCCTTCGTCTGCTGCATCATCACCGGCGCGGGGGTCTTCGCGGTCGTACAACTGGAGTGCCCGTGGCCGAGCGCGTGGCCGACCTCGTGGTTCACCAGGTAGCTGCGGTACAGCTCGACGTCGCCGTTGTACGCCGGGATCGCGTACAGCCAGCGCTTCGCGTTGAGCACCACCCGATCCTCGACGCGGCACGACACCTCGCCGCCCGTGTCGAGCGGCAGGCAGAGCTTGTCGGTCAGCGTCGGCGTCGCGAGGATGATCCGCAGGTCGGCGTCCGGCCGGTCGGTGCGCTCGAAACTCACCGGGTGCAGCGCCTGCCAGCCGCGCGCATCGGTCAGCGTCTGGTGGATCTTCGCCGCCACCGCGGCACCGTTCACCGAGATGCCCTGCTCGATCTCCACCCGGTACGTCAGCTTGTCGCGCTCACCGGTCGCCTTGTTCACGCCGGGCACCACGGCGAGCTTGCCGGTCGACACCAGCACGTTCGGCTTCGCCCCCTTCGGCTTGCGCGTCAGGCTCGGCGCCGGGCGCAACGGGGTGGTGAACTTCTGCGTCGGCGTCGCGATCGGCGTCGGCATCACCTTCGGCGCCGCCGGTGCTGTCGGCACCTCCGCGACCGCCTCACTGACGCCTGCGACCGCCTGCGCCGCCAGGCTGTTCCGGTGCGCGACGTCCGGGTGCGCGACCACGACAGTCCCCAGCACCGCCAGCGCGGTGACTACGAGCCACTGCCCCTTGTACGACTTGCGCCGGGAATGCCTGCCACCGCGCCGACGCCCAGACGCGTCAGTGCGCTGGCCGCTCCGCCGGGTGGTCATGGCACTCGACCCTACCGATCCCTGCCGCAACAAGAAAGCCCGGTTCTGTTAAGCCTGGATGGACGCGCCCCCAGTAGGGATCGAGCAACTCAGGCAGTGCGGGTGCGGAGGAACTTGCCGAAGTGCGGGACGGTGAAGGCGACCGTGCCCCGTTCGGCGGAGAAGACGAGCCCCTTCTTGATCAGGCCGTCGCGGGCAGGCGACAACGACTGCGGTTTGCGGTTGAGGGTGCTGGCGACCTCCGCCGTCGGGACCGCGCCGTCGTCCACACCGACCCCCAGCTCGGCCATGGCGCGCATGTATTCACGCTCGGCCGGCGTGGCGCGCTCGTACCGCGATCCGAAGAATCCGACCGTGAGCTCGGCCGACGCCTCGGGAGCGGCCACCGCCACGTCTTTCACCGTGATCGGCGACGTCGGCGCGTGATCCCAGGTCGCGTGGGCGAACGCCTGCACGAAGTACGGGTACCCGTCGGTCTGCGCGTACAGCTCGTCCAGGGCCTCGTCGTCGTACTCGACCCCTTCGCTCGCCGCCGGCACCATCAGTGCCCGGTCGCAGGCCTCCCGCGCCAGCCGGTCCACGCGGATGTAGCGGAACAGTCGCTCGGAGTACGACTTGCTGGCGGACAGTACGGCGGGCAGGTGCGGCAGGCCGGCGCCGACGACGACCAGCGGCGCGCTCTGCTGGGAGATCTCGTGGCAGGCGGCGCAGAGCGCGGACAGGTCGTCGGCGCTGATGTCCTGCATCTCGTCGATGAACAGGCCGACGCCGACCGTGAGGTCACCGGCCAGGTCCGCCGCGTCGGTGAACAGCTCGATCAGATCCATCTCCAGGTCGCCGGAGTCCGCCCGGCCCTTCGCGGCGGCCACGTCGACGGGTGGGTGCCAGCGGATCCCTTTCCGGTCGTTCACGGCGGTGCGGAGCGCGAAGGCCTTCAGCACGGCGCTGAACTGGTCGACCTTCTCGTCGTCGCGGTGCCGGTGTCCGAGCTCGCGCATCGCGGTGTGCATCGCCTGCGCGATCGGCAGCCGGATGCTCTGGTCCGGGCGGGCCTCGATCTTGCCGGTGCCCCAGGCACGTTTGATGGCCTGCGAGCGCAGGGTGTTGAGCAGCACCGTCTTCCCCACACCGCGCAGCCCGCTGAGCACGAGGCTCCGCTCCGGTCTACCTGCGGCGACCCGCTCGAGCACCACCTCGAACTGCCGGACCTCGGTGTCGCGTCCGGCCAGCTCAGGCGGCCGCTGACCGGCGCCGGGCGCGTAGGGATTCCGGATCGGATCCATGCTTTCACTGTATGAGTGCGTCTAGCGTTTTCCGTAGATTGACCGATCGAGGACCAGAGCGTGTCGCGAGGACTGTCTACGGCTTTCTAGTCACAGCACTAGACACTGATAGACACCGCGAGCGACCACGGGGCGCACTATGGTTCCGCCCATGATGGAGTGGGCGCCGCAGGCAGGGGCGTTGTACGAACGCATGCACCAGCAGTACGTCGGCGGTGCGCGCAAGCTCGAGGCGCTGATCAACGAGCTGATCGGCGAAGAGGAAGGCATCAACTACCTGAGCGCGACCGCCCGCGCCAAGGATCCGGAGTCGTTCCTGGCGAAGGCGTCGAAGCCGCACCCGGACGACCCCACCCGACCGAAGTACGACGATCCGCTGAACCAGATCACCGACCTGGTCGCGGCGCGGGTGATCACGTTCCTGGTCGAGGCGGTGGACCGGGTGTGCGAGGTGATCGAGAAAGAGTTCGAGATCGTCGAGCACACCGACATGGGCGCACACACCCGGGCGCAGGGCGTCTTCGGGTACGCCAGCAAGCACTACCTGGTCCGGCTGAACGAGCACCGCCGTGAGCTGCCGGAGTACGCCGTCCTGAAGAACCTGGTGATGGAGATCCAGGTCCGCACGGCGGTCCAGCACGCGTGGGCCGAGTTCGAGCACGACATCCGGTACAAGCTGGACATCCCGCCGGACCGCAAGCCGGAGTTCGATCGGCGCTTCCTGCTGGCGGCGGCGCTGATGGAGCTGGTCGACAACGAGTTCACCGAGATCGACCGTTTGTACCGCGAGCTGGCCGCGTCGGCCGAGGACAAGGCGCCACTGGACCTCACCACGGCCACGCTGACCACGTACCTGACCCGCCGCTATCCGGACGCGCCGCATGCGAAGACGACGCACTACACGTGGATCCTGGGCATCCTGCACCGCGTCGGCGTCACCACCGAGGAGCAGTTGACCGAACTGCTCCGGGGGATCGACAGTGCAGCAGTCCAGGCCGCCATGACGCACCGCGCGCCGGCCGGAACGGTCCGCCGCCTCGACGACGACCTGCTCGCCGCGAAGGGTGCCGCGTACCTGGACCTGTTCCCCGACGAGGAGCGCCGTCAGAAGATCCTCCGCGGCCGGCTCAAAGCCCTCGCCCGCGCCGGTCTGGTCCAGCCCTGACCTCAGGCGCCGACGAGGTCCTGGGCTGTGCGGCGAGCCCAGCGGGTGGTGGTCAGGATGCCGAGCGCCAGCACCAGGGCGCCGCAGCCGGCGATGATGTACCAGCAAAGGTGGGCTGCGTCGACGAAGCCGGTTTCGAGCGGCCCGACCAGGCGGGCAGTAAGCACAGTGCCGGCCACGGCCACGCCCAGTGAGGCGCCGACCTGGCGGCTGGTGGAGGCGATGGCGGCTGCGACACCTGCCTGGGCCCGTGGCATTCCAGAAACGGCCGCATTGGTGATGGGCGCGTTCAGCATGCCGAAGCCGAGTCCGAAGACCAGGTAGCTGACCAGCAAGTGCACCGTGCCAGTAGTAATGGTCAGCCGTGACAGCAGAAGACCGGACAGCGTCAGCATGGACCCGGCAACGACCAGGGGCACCCGCGGACCCCTGTGACCAACAAGCCAGCCTGACAGCGGAGCGAACACGACGGTCATCGCAGCCATGGGCAGCGTCAGCAGTCCGGCGTGCAGTGCGCTGTAGCCGCGCACCGACTGCAGGTAGAGCGAGTTGAGGAACAGAAACCCGGACAACGCCGCGAACCCGCACACCGCGATCAGTGTGGCGCCGGAAAACGGTGCACTCCGGAAAAACCTCGGCTCCAGCAGCGGCTGCTCCCGGCGACGTTCGTAGTACACGAGTGACACCAGGGCCAGCACGCAGACCGCGAAGCACCCGATGATCAGCGGCGACCCCCACCCGGCCGACTGCCCCTCGATGATCCCGTAGGTCAGACCGCCCAGCAGCAGGACGACAAGTACCTGCCCCACCGGGTCCATCCGCCGCGGTACGGCGGCCCGCGACTCGGGGACGAACAGCGCAGTCATCAGTACGGCGGCCAGCGTGACCGGAACGTTGATCCAGAAGATGAACCGCCACCCGACCGCGTCCACCAGCGAACCGCCGACCACCGGACCGACCGCCATGCTCAGCCCGACCACACCGCCCCACACCCCGATCGCCTGGGCGCGCTCGCGCGGATTCGTGAACGTGTTGGTGATGATCGACATCGCCACCGGGTTCAGCATCGAGCCGCCGATCGCCTGCAGCACGCGGAACGCGATCAGCAGGTCGATGCTCGGCGCGACTCCGCACAGCAACGAGCCGAGTCCGAAGAGCAGCAGTCCGACTTGGAAGGTCCGTCGCCGGCCGACGCGGTCCGCGGTCGATCCGGACACCATCAGCAGGCTGGCCAGCACCAGCGTGTACGCGTCGATCGTCCACTGCAGCTTCGACACCGACGCATCGAACTCGGACCGGATCGCCGGGAGCGCGAGGTTCACGATCGTCGAGTCGAGCCCGACGATGAACAGGCTGGAACAGCAGATCGCCAGCACCAGCAGCCGCCGCCCGCGGGTCAGCTCCTCCACCCGGCTCCCTTCGTCGGCCACCGAACCGGTGGGCGGCCGTTGAAGACTGTACTACCCGGTCTGGAAACGGTTCCTGTCCAGCCAGGAAAACGGTTTGACGGACTGTCGGCGGCGGCGCCTAGGCTTGATCCGTTCGCCTGGTCAGGCGCTTCCCTCACCCCTTCTATGCCTCTTTGTGAGACGTCATGTCGTTGCGCCTCATTCCGTTCGCCGACCCGGGTGTGCCGGACACCCGGTCCGGTCTCCGACTCATTCTCTGGCTGGAGCACCAGCAGCTCCGCGGGCAGGTGCTCGCGGTCTTCTGGGGGCTCGTCTACTTCGGCGGCATCGCCGCCGCTCCGGTCGCCGTCGGCCTCGCCGTTCAGGCCGCGATCGACCTGTCCTGGCCGAAGCTGATGCTGGCCGGCGGGCTGCTGCTCGCCTTCGGCGCAGCCAAGGCCGCCGCCGACTCGTTCTTCCACCGCGCCGTGGTGACGAACTGGATCAGTACGGCGTCCCGCCTGCAGCAGCTGCTGTTCCGCAAGGCCGCGGAGCTCGGCTCGCTGCTGACGCGCCGGATCGCGGCCGGCGAGGTGGTCGCCGTGAGCAGCGGCGACGTCGAGAAGATCGGCTGGTTCGTCGAGGTGCTGGGCCGGTTCGTGGCCGCGTTGCTGACCTGCTTCGCGGTCGTGATCGGGCTGCTGTTCTACGAGCCGCAGCTCGGTCTCGTGGTCGCGATCGCCGTGCCGGTGCTGGCGTTCTCGATCGTGCCGCTGATGGGCCCCGCGGAGCGCCGCGCGGACGAGCAGCGGGCGAAGGGCGGCCGGGCGACCGAGCTGGCCGCCGACACGGTGGCCGGTCTGCGCGTCCTGCGCGGCATCGGCGGTGAGCAGCTGTTCCTGGAGCGCTACCGCGAGGCCTCCCAGCAGTACCGGAGCAGCGCGGTGCGCAGTGCCCGGATGTGGTCGCTGATCGCTGCCCTGCAGGTGCTGTTGTTCGGCCTGTTCCTGGTGCTGATCGTCTGGATGGGCGTGCGCCTGGTCACCTCCGGCCGGATCTCGGTCGGCGAGCTGGTCACGACGTACGGGTTCATCACGTTCCTGCTGGTGCCGCTGCACACGTTCGAGGAGACGGCGAGCGCGTTCATCTTCTCCAAGGTGTCGGCGCGCCGGGCCGCACGAGTGCTGTCGCTGCAGCGCACCGACGAGACCCGGGGGACCGCCGCCGCCCAGCTGCCGGAGGGCGACGTGCTCGACCCGGTCACCGGGCTGCACGTCCCGGCCGGAAGCTTCACCGCGGTCGTGTGCGGCAATCCGGACGCCGGTGGCCTGCTGGCCGACCGGCTCGGTGGCCACAGCCCGTCGGCCACCGACGAGGCCTCCGTGCTGCTCGACGGCGTGCCGCTCGACGACATCCCACTGGAGTCCGCGCGCACTGTCGCTCTGGTGCAGGACAAGGACCCGGTGCTGCTGTCGGGGACGGTGCGCGAGCTGTTCGACGTACCGGCCAGTGGTGCGGTCTCGCCCGAGACAGCACTGGAAGCGGCACAGTGCGCGGACATCCTCGACGTACTGCGGCAGACGCTGCCGCCGGGCGAGTCCGACGCGATGAACGCAGTACTGACCGAGCGCGGCAGGTCGCTGTCCGGTGGTCAGCGGCAGCGGGTGGCGCTGGCCCGATCGCTGTACGTCGACCCGCAGGTGCTGGTGCTGGACGAGCCGACCAGTGCGGTCGACGCGCACACCGAAGCGCGGATCGCGGACGGCCTGCAGCTGCTGCGGGCCGGCCGGACCACCGTGGTGTTCACCTCCAGCCCGCTGATGCTGGACCGGGCGGAGCGCGTCGTGTTCGTGCCGGACGGCCGTGTCGACGCGGTCGGCACGCATCAGGAGCTGCTGCACACGAACCCGCAGTACCGCGCCGTGGTGACCCGTGAAGAAGAGCCGACCCTCGAGGAGTCAGCGTGAAGCGCCCTGAGTACGACCCGGCGGCGCCGCAGGAAGTAGTGCGGCTCCCAGTGGCCGGTGGCGCGACAGTGCGTGCCTATCTGAAAACACTGTTCCGCCGGCACCGGCGTCAGTTCCTCTGGCTGACGCTGGTGAACGCGGTGGCCGCGCTGAGCGGCATGGTCGGTCCGTGGCTGCTCGGCAACGTCGTGCAGAAGCTGTCCGAGGGTCGCACCGACGTCGACCTGCCGTACGTCGTGATCGGCTTCGTGCTCGCCTTGGCGGTGCAGACCGTGTTCGTGCGGCTGACCCGGCTGCGCGGTGCGGTCCTCGGTGAGGAGATGCTCGCGGACCTGCGCGAGGACTTCCTGGTCCGCTCGGTCGGTCTGCCGCCCGGCGTGCTGGAGCGCGCCGGCACCGGCGACCTGCTGTCGCGGATCACCACCGACATCGACCGGCTGTCGCACGCGATGCGCGACGCCGTACCGCAGCTGACGATCGCGATCATCTGGGCGTCGCTGCTGATCGGTGCGCTGATCGTGACGGCGCCCGAGCTGGCCGTGGCGGTGGTGATCGCGGCGCCGATCCTGATCATCGGCGGCCGCTGGTACTTCCGTCGTGCGCCGCAGGGCTACCGGTCCGAGGCGGCCGGGTACGCCGCGGTCGCCTCGGCGCTGGCCGAGACGGTCGACGCCGGCCGGACCGTCGAGTCGCACCGGCTCGGCGACCGCCGGATCAAGCTCGGCGACACCAGGATCGGGCAGTGGGTCGCGTGGGAGCGGTACACGCTGTACCTGCGGATGATCCTGTTCCCGGTGATCAACATGACGCACACGGTCGCGCTGGCCGCCGTCCTCGTCATCGGCGGCGGGTTCGCGATCCAGGGCTGGCTGACGGTCGGTGCACTGACCACCGGTGCGCTGTACATCCAGATGCTCGTCGAGCCGGTCAACATGATGATCCGCTGGTACGACGAGCTGCAGGTGGCGCAGGTGTCGCTCGCGCGGCTGGTCGGCGTCCGTGAGGTCGAGACCGCCGCGACGGCGAGCGAGGACGAGCCGGACGGCCGGACGGTGCTGGCCGACGACGTCCGCTTCGGGTACCTGGAGGGCCGGGACGTCCTGCACGGTGTCACGCTGACGGTGGAGCCGGGCGCGCGTGTGGCGCTCGTCGGACCGTCCGGCGCGGGCAAGTCGACGCTGGGCCGGCTGCTGGCCGGCATCTACTCGCCGCGCGTCGGTGACATCACCCTGGGCGGCGCGGCGCTGGACCGGATGTCGGCCGAGCAGGTCCGCAGCCATGTTGCCCTGGTCAACCAAGAGCACCACGTGTTCGTGGGCAGCGTGCGCGACAACCTGCGGCTGGCGCGGCAGGGCGCGTCCGACGCGGACCTGTGGGCGGCACTGCGGTCGGTGGACGCCGACGGTTGGGTCGCCGGGTTCGACGACGGCCTCGACACCGAGGTGGGTTCCGGTGGGGTATCGCTGACGCCGGCGCAGGCGCAGCAGATCGCACTGGCCCGGCTGGTGCTCGCCGACCCGCACACGCTGGTCCTGGACGAGGCGACCTCCCTGATGGACCCGCGGGCGGCGCGGCATCTCGAGCGGTCGCTGGCGACCGTGCTCGAGGGCCGGACCGTGGTGGCGATCGCGCACCGGCTGCACACCGCACACGACGCGGACGTGATCGCGGTCGTCGAGGACGGCAAGATCGTCGAGCTGGGCGGCCACGACGAACTGGTCGACGCCCAAGGTGCGTACGCCGCGCTCTGGAACTCCTGGCACGGCGATCGCTGACCAGTGGGGGTCCCGACGGACAGATCCGTCGGGCACCCCCACACCGTGTGAGGATGAGGGCGTGCTGCTGACGACCCTCTTCTCGATCCCCACCTCCTTGGCCCTCGACATCGACGATGAGGGCCGCATGCTGGTGCTGTACGACGGCACCGGCACCCGCCAGGTCAACGAAGTCGCCCCGGACGGCACGTGGCGCGCGCTGACCGACCTGGGCGACACGTGCCGCGGCGCCGGGTTCATCCCCGGCAGCAGCCGCGTCGTGGTCGAACACGACACCGGCGGCGACGAGCGCGGCCAGCTCTCTCTGCTCGACCTCGATGAACTGGACCTGCCGGCGCTGACCCCGTTGGTGCACGACGCGGAGTACATCCACCACCTGGTCGCGGCCCGGCCCGACCGCATCCTTTACACGACGAACCGTCGCAACGGTGTCGACTTCGACCTGGTGGCGCGCGACCTGAGCACCGGCCACGACACCGTGCTGTACGACGGCGGCGGCTGGGTGATGGCCGTCGACCCGTCACCGGACGACAAGTGGGTCGTACTGTCGAAGGCGAGCAGCCCGGCGAACTCCATGCAGCTGCTGCTCCTCGACACGTCGAGCCGTACCGTCACCGAGCTCACCGCCGAGGACGCACACAACGACCAGAGTGCGGTGGCGTGGTTGCCCGACTCGTCTGCATTCCTGGTGTCCAGCAACGCCGACCGCGACCGGCTGGCGCTCCGCCGGTACGACGTCAGCGACCAGGCGTGGAGCGACGTACTGGTGGACGACGCGCGTGATCTGGCCGGCTGGCCGTCGCCCGACGGCAAGCATCTGCTCGTCGGCGTGGTCGAGGACGGCGAGGTCTCGCTGGTACTGCACCGGCTGGAGGATGGCGCCGTACTCGCGCCGCTCGAACTGCCCGCGGGTGGCTGCGCCGCGCTGACGATGTCCACGCCGGACCCGATCTGGTCGCCGGACGGGTCATTCGCGGCGATCACCTACAACTCGCCGGTGACGCCGCCGACCGTGTACCGGTACGTGCCGGGCGGTGAGCTGACGGCGCTGCGCCCGGTCGAGGTGCCGGTCGCGCTGGAGCACCCGGAGAGCCTGCGGGTTCCGTCGTTCGACGGGGAGCAGGTGCCGGTGTTCGTGTTCCGTCCGACCGGCGAGGACCTGGGCTCGACGGTGGTCCACGTCCACGGCGGCCCCGAAGGCGCGGCGATGCGGATCTGGAGCCCGATCATTTCGGCGCTGGCCGGCGAGGGGCACACGGTCGTCGTACCGAACGTCCGCGGCTCCGCCGGGTACGGCAAGCGCTGGTATTCACTCGACGACCGCCTGCTCCGGCTGGACTCGGTGAAGGACCTGGCCGCGATCAACGCCTGGCTGCCGACGATCGGCGCGGATCCGAAGCGCGCGGCGCTGTGGGGCGGCTCGTACGGCGGATACATGGTGCTGGCCGGAGTCGCGTTCCAGCCGGAGTTGTGGGCGGCCGGGGTGGACATCGTCGGCATTGCTTCGCTCGTGACGTTCCTGGAGAACACCTCGGCCTACCGTCGTTCGATGCGCGAGCGCGAGTACGGCTACCTCGCGACGGACCGGGAGTTTTTGGAGTCGGCGAGCCCGCTCAGTCGCGCCGACGACATCCGCGCGCCGCTGTTCGTGATCCACGGCGCCAACGACCCGCGGGTGCCGCTGTCCGAGGCGGAGCAGATCACGGACGCTTTGACGAAGCGCGGCGTACCGTGCGAGCTGCACGTGTACCCGGACGAGGGGCACGGTCTGGCCAAGCTGACCAACCGCCTGGACGCGTACCCGAAGGCGTTCAGCTTCCTGCGAGAGCACCTGGGGTAAGCGTCGCCGCGGTCGCGTCGAGCCGTACCGGAAGCCCCAGCGGTACGGCGAGGTTCAGCACCTCGTGACCGATCGCGGCGCCGGCCACCAACGGCACGCCGAGCGGTTCGAGCCGCTCGGCGATGACCTCGAGCGGCTCCTCCGTGCCGGTGAAGTCACCCACCACCACACCGGTGACCTGATCGAACCAGCCGGCGCGGAGCAGTTGCGTGAGCAGGCGATCGATCCGGTAGTTGGCCTCGTCCACGTCCTCCAGTACGACGACACCCGCTGGTGGCGCGTACGTCGGGGTACCGATGCTGGCTGCCAGCAGAGCGACGTTGCCGCCGCGCAGCGGTCCTTCGGCGACGCCTGCGACCACGGTGCTCGCGCCGTGTGGCTGCAGTAGGTCAGTGACCGTCTCCGGCTCGAACAGCAACGCTCGGAGGCGTTCCCGGCCCACGTCCGCGTTCAGCTGCTCGACAGCCGCCGCCATCGGCCCGTGGATGGTGACGAGGCCGCGGGCGTTCAGTGGCTCGTGCAGTGCGGTGATGTCGCTGAAGCCGACGAACCACTTCGGTACGGCGGCCAGCTCGTCGAGGTCGACGTACTCAAGCATCCGCTGCGCGCCGTACCCACCACGTGCGCAGATCACAGCGGCGTACTGCGGGTCCAGCCAGGCGTTCCGCAGGTCCTCCGCACGGGCCTTGTCGTCGGCCGCCAGGTACGCGAACCGCTCGTGCCCGGCCAGCACCGACGGCAGCACGTCCACCTCGAGTCCCCAGGACCTGAGGTGGACGAGTCCCGCCTCCAGTCGCTGAGCGTCCACGCGGCCCGACGGTGCAACCACAGCAACCCGGTCCCCGCTCCGCAGTCGCTGCGACACCACTGCATCAGTCACGCGAGGACGCTACCAAGTGACTTGCAGCGTCGAGCTCTTGGAGACCCCGTTCACCGTGACACCGAGCTGAACCGTCCCCGGACGCAGACCGGTCAGCTGACCGGTTGCCGGGTCGTACGACGCCACGGCCCAGAACGGTGCGTCCTTCGCCTTCCCGATGTGCAGAGTGGCGGAGCCCCACCAGTCGGCCGACACCGGAAAGGCCACGGGCACCCGGCGGGCTTCCTGTACGACGGTTGCTGCCGCCTCGCTCGTTTGACCACGCTGCAGCGACGCAGGTGCCGTCAGCTCGAGCGAATCGACATGCGGTCGCAGCTCGACCTGGAACCACGGCTTCGCCGCACCGGACGCGATTCCGACCAGCGCCCAGCCGGTGAAGCCACCGGCGTCCGGCGCCGCGGCCGGGCCCTTGCCCGAGTTACCGGTCAGCGGCAGCAGCACGCCGTCCGTCCGGGTCGCTGCGAACGTGCCCGCGTGCGCTGCCATGTACGCGGCGCCCTTGCCGGTGGAGGCACGGAAGTCGGCCAGCCACTTGACGATCATCGCGGCTTCCTTGCGGTCGCCGAGCTGCGAGTTCTGCGTCGGCGCCGGGTCGTCGATCGGGTGGTGCGCCATCACGACGACGTTCTTGATCGCCTTGTTCCGCACGGCGTCGTCGAGTTGGTTGCGCAGGTCCCGGATCTGCTCGAACCCACCGGCGCGCAACGATCCCAGCGAGGAATCCCGCAGTACGAATCTCGTCCCCTTGTGGTCGAACGTGCTGGTCGGGTTGCCGAAGACCTTGGTCCACTCGGACAGATCGCCGGGGCCGTAGGTCTCGTGGTTGCCCGGCACGTAGTGCAGCGGCACCTTGCCGGCCACTTCCTCGTCGATGATCTGCTTGGCCAGCGCGATGTCCGGCCCGAACGCGCGGTCGACGAAGTCGCCGTTGATCACCAGGAAATCGGGCTTCTGGGCGAGTACTTCGCGGATCGTCCGGCGGGCCTGCTGCACGAGGTCCGAGTTCGGGTCGTCGGCGGTGAACTGCGCGTCCGACATCACCGCGAACCGCCACCGGTCGGCCGTCGTCACCGTCCCGTCGGTCACCACCATCGGGTCGATCACCTTCGCCGGCGGGTCCATCGTCACCGGCGGCGCGCTGCGGACGGTCAGGTCGTCGACCACGATCCGACCCGAGTACTGGCGCGTCGGCGAGGTCTCGACGACGTAGATCCGCCAGAACCGCAACGGCATCGTCAACCCCGGCGGGATGTCCGCCTCGACGTACTTCCACCCGGTCCAGTCGACCGCGGCCGCCAGGTTGAGCGTGTGCGCCGTACCGCCCGCCGCGTCGTACGCGTTGGCGCGCAGCCATGCACCCTTGCCGTCGCCGTACACCCAGGCGCCGAGCTTCTGCGGCTGTCCCGGGAGCGTCTGCTGCGGCGTCTGCGAGAGGTACGCCGCGCGCGTGGCGGTGCTGCCCGTCAACGAGTAGTCGAGCGCGATCGCCGGCCCGCCGTCATGCCCTTCCGCGGCAGACCGTGAGGCAGTGGCCGCCCCGGCCGGTACGGCGCTGGCGGCCCACTTGGTGACATCGTCGAGCTCGTCGACCACCGTGCCGGCGAGGCCGGTCGTGACGCTCAGCTGGGCGCTGAGGGCGCCGACCGTTGCGGTGACGACGGCTGAGGCGGCTTCCTCGCCGGCCGCGGCAACCTCGAAGCCGTTGTCCTTGGCAACGATCTTGACGAGCGCCGGATCGTAGCTGAGCTCGATGTCGCGCGGCTCGATCCAGGTCGAGAAGCCGTCGGCGTCGTACCCGTCGATCTCGAAGAAACCCTTGGCGGTGGAGTCGGCGAGCGACACCTGGCGGGTCGACGGCGCCAGGCGGATCGGCGTGCCGAGGACTGTCATCGGGAACCTTCCGTTGGCTGTGCCGCGGACCGCGGTGACCGTCGCGTCGCCTTGGCGCCGGCCGGTGACCACGCCTTGCTGGTCGACGCGGACGTTGGCCCCGGCGTGCCAGGAAGCCTTGCCCGTGGCAGGTGCGTAGGTTTCGTCGAAGCCGGTCGCGCTCAGCACGCGGCTCAGTCCGGTCAGGACGCGGGAGCTGCGGGACAGGTTGGTGTCGGGTCCGGCGGTCGACGTACCGGCGGCCTCGACGCGGAAGCCCTTGAGCTTGCCGGAACCCTTGACCGGCACCAGGCCGAGGCCGTTCGGCACGAGTCGTTCGCCGCCGTCGGACGGGTCGTTGACGACCTTCGGCGCGGCGTCACCCGGCGTCCGGGCGAGCATCGTCGAGGAGCCGCCGCCGTCCAGGTTGAGCGCGTCGTCGGCGCCGAGGCTCACCATCAGTTCGCCCATTTGCTTCAGCGACAGCCCCCGCGAACCGGTGGCGCGACCGTCGACGGTCAGCAAGAACATCCTGCTGCCGTCCGCGTCGAACCCGATCGCGGTCCGCGGCGCGAGGTCGGCGTCCGGGACGTTGTCCAGGACCTTGCCGTCCTTCGCGAGCTGATAGTTGCCGCTCACCGCGGCCGCGACCGCACCGGCGTCCGGGCGCAGACCGTACGCGACCTCGACCTTGTCGCCGACCTCGAACGCGGTCAGCGCGTCGGCGCTCGCCTCGCGACCGATCAGCGCCTGCTCGTTGGCGGCCAACGGCGTGGTGGCCGGAGTGGTGGCGGTGGAGACGACCACACCGTCACGAAGGATCACCTCGCGGACGGTCGGCAGGCCGTCAACGGTCCTGGTCCGGGCCGCATCGCCCCACTCCGGGGTGTAGAGGCCGATGCCGCCGGCGGAGACGGTCGGCGAGTTGAGGTTGGTCAGTTCGAGCTTCGTCGCGTCGTCGTCGGTCGCCGTACCCTGCAGAAAGATCTGCGCGATCTTCCCGAGCCCGTCCTTGCCGATCACCGCGGTGTCGTTGTGGCCCGCCGCCGGCGCGTTCAGCAGCTTGCCGGACTCGACGCCGACGCCCAACGGGGCAGTCGTGTCGTTGATGTCGAAGAAGTCGCCGTTCACACCGGCGATCGCACCCTTGCGGGCCAACTGCTGGCTGAGCGGCTGGCCGCCCGAGACGTTGCCCGTGTTGACCAAGTCGACCGTGACGCCGCGCTTGTCCAGGTCCGCATCGAGGATGTCGCCGCGCTGCCAACCCAGCGGATCGAGCCGCTCGAACGACGTATAGCTCACACCGGGCGCCACCGGACTGTCCACGCGGCTGCTGAGCAGACCGTCCTGAGCAATCGCCGCATCCGAGATCCGCTGCGGCCCGGTGGTCGTCCCTCGTGTGGTTGCGGTTGCAGTTTCGGCTTCGGTTGCAGTCGCAGCGACGGCCGGTGCGGCGAGGGTGGCCGCCAGCAGGCCGCCGACGCCGATCGCTGTGGTCAAGGGACGGATGATCGACACAGGAGCCTCCCCAGGATGGACGGACGCGGTCATCCGACGCCGCGCACGCAGCCGCCCCGTGAGCCGCAGGCGTACGCCGATCAACCGACCGGTGACAAACTAACGCCTACCGTCACGATGTGGAAGGTTTTCTTCTCGCGCCGCCACCCCCGAACCCACGCCGGGTCTGGCTCGCCCCCTGGAAGACCGCCAGTGGGGGACGCGTACCGAGATCAGCTCGTGGAGACCGGGCGGCCGGAGGTCTGCCAGGCGTGCATGCCGCCGTCCAGGTTGATCGCGTCGCGCCCGAGCTGGTTCAGGAACTGCGTCGCCATCCCGGACCGCCCGCCGACCGCGCAGACACAGAGCACCTTCTGATCCAGCGGCACCTCGCCGACACGCTCCTGCAGCTCCCCGAGCGGAATGTGCGTGGCGCCCTCGATGTGCCCGCGATCCCACTCGTCCGGCTCCCGTACATCAAGTACGAACGCCTCGGCCAACAGGTCGTCGTCCAACTCAGCCACCACGACCGAAGGAATCTCCTGGTTCCGGAACATACCCCCAGCATCTCAGACCCCCAGGTCCCCCCGACCCAACGCGTCCACCCGAACGGTTGCGCCACACTCGGGACGAGACCGGGCTGGTGCTCGGGGGTGGATAACGGATTGACAGGGAGCGGTGGATTTTTGGACTGTGGCTCGGAGGAGGTTGCGGTGGGGCTGATTCAGGGGATCCCGGGGGAATTCGAGCCGCAACCCTGGGGCGAGGCGATCGTGCGGAGTCGCGAACTGCTGTTGCTCCGGATCGCTCGCCCGCCGGCCGATCACGAAGTGCGGCTGCCAGGCCTCACCACCACGCCGCGGCATGTCGTCGAGGACGAGACCGGCAAGGCACTGACCTGGCGGCGGGACGGTGACGACCTGGTGGTTCGGCTGCCGGAAGTCGATCAGCCGCCCGTGGTTCGGGTCGCGTTGCAGGGGAAGCTCCGGATCGTCCCGCCCGACACCGTCACCGCCAACGCGGACGGGGTCTGCGACCTCACGCCGACCGGCCCGGTGGCCCACCTGGTAGCGCGTCGCGCGGCCGATGTCGCCGTACGGTTCATCGGCATGGTCGAGCCGGACAGTCGGCACCAGATCCGTCTGGGCGGTCGCCGGTACGGCGTGACGGGGCAGCAGGTGGCACGGACCACGATCGGTCCGTTCCCGATGCCGGAGCGGCGGGTCGTGGCGTTGACGGTGCCCAGCGGCGTACGGCGGGTGCTCGTCGCGCCGGTCGGTACGGTGCTCGCGTCGATTCACCCCGGACGCGACGAGCTCACTGTCGTCGTGACGAACTTCGGCCGTACGCCGGCGCGCGGTGACGTCGAACTCCCGCTCCCGGCGAACTGGTCAGCCACCGAACACACCTGGACGTTCGACGACCTCGGCCCCGGTCACTCGATCGGCTGGTCCACCCGCATCACCGCCCCACCCGGCCGCCACGAACTCCGCGCCCACCTCGACGCCGGCCGCCGCTCCGCTTCCTCCCCGCACACAATCACCACGTAATCCCACCACCCCGCCGGAAACGGGGGGCTTGAACAAGTACCGGTGCGCGGGGACTGGTTATTTCCTGTGCCGCGCCACCCGACCCTGTCCACACCCACGGGAACCTGTCCACACCCACCGGAACCACGCCGGCCGCCGGGCAGCGCCAGCGCCAGGAGACGAGGGCTTGAACAAGTACCGGTGCGTGAGGACCTGTTATTTCCTGTGCAACCCCACCCGACCCTGTCCACGCCCACCGGAAGCTGTCCACACCACGGGACCCTGCCCATACCCACGGGAACCCGTCCATACCCACGGGAACCTGTCCATACCCACGGGAACCCGTCAACCCCACCGGGACCCGTCCACACCCACGGAATCCTGTCCACGTTCACCAGAACACCCCGGGCACCGGGGCAGCGCCGACCGCCGGGCAGCGCCAGCGCCACAAACCGGGGGCTTGAACAAGTACCGGTGCGTGGGGACCGGTTATTTCCTGTGCCGCGCCACCGAACCCTGTCCACACCCACCGGAACCACGCCGGCCGCCGGCCAGTGCCCGCGCCAGAAGGCGAGGGCTTGAACAAGTACCGGTGCGTGAGGACCTGTTATTTCCTGTGCCGCGCCACCGGCCCCTGTCCACACCCACCGAACCCTGCCCACACCCACCGAACCCTGCCCACACCCACCGCGACCTGTCCACACCCACCGGAAGCTGTTCACACCCGCCGGAAGCTGTTCACGGCCACCGCGGCCTGTTCAAGGCTCACCCGTGCCGGCCCGCGGGCCGTCCTCGGGCCGTCCCCGGGCCGCGCGCGGCGAAGCGTCCTCATGGCGGGTTGGGTGGGCCCGCGTCGGCTGATGACCCGCTCGGCGACCGGCGCCCAGCAACCGGCGACCGGCGACCGGCGACCGGCGTCCAGCGACCGGCGTCCGGCGACAGACGCCCCAGCGACGGGCTACCAGCGACCAGCTACCAGCTACCAGCGACCGGCGGCTGCCAGCGCCTGGTGGGCGGGGACTGGCGAATCGGGTTACTTGAGGAGTTTGGAGAGTCTTCGGTCGGCCAGGGGTTTGCCGCCGGTTTGGCAGGTGGCGCAGTACTGGAGGGAGGAGTCGGCGAAGCTGACTTCGCGGACGGTGTCGCCGCAGACCGGGCATTTCTCGCCCTTGCGGCCGTGGACGCGCAGGCCGGACTTCTTCTCGGACTTCAGGTCCTGGACGGCGAGGCCCGCGGACCGGTCGACGGCGTCCTGCAGCGTCTCGCGCATCGCGTCGTACAGCACCTGGAGCTCGTCCTCGGACAGGTTGGACGCGGGTTTGAACGGGCTCATCTTCGCGACGTGCAGGATCTCGTCGGAGTACGCATTGCCGATGCCGGCGATGACGGACTGGTTCCGGAGGACGCCCTTGAGTTGCACCCGGCCGGCGCCTTTCAGGATCTTGGCGAAGTCCTCGAGCGACAGTGTGAACGGGTCGGGTCCCAACCGCGCGATCCCGGGCACCTCGGTGACGTCGCGGACGACGTACACCGCGAGCTTCTTCTGGGTGCCGGCCTCGGTGAGGTCGAAGCCGGAGCCGTCGTCCAGCACAGTGCGCAGCGCGATCGGGCCCTTGCCGGGCCGGACCAGCGTGGTGGACTGCTCTTCCTTCCACCGCAACCAGCCGGCGCGCGCCAGGTGGATCACCAGGTGCACGCCCTGGGCGGAGATGTCGAGGAACTTCCCGTGCCGCTGGACGTCGTCGATCAGCAGCCCGACCATCGCGGAGATCGGTGGATCGTACGTCTTCAGCGCGCTGATCGCGGTAATGTCGGCACGAACGAACGCGTGGCCGACCGCACGCTCCCGCAGGAACGCGGCCAGTGATTCGACCTCCGGCAACTCGGGCACCACCCCAGTGTGCCCGACGCCACCGACAGTTTCTTGCCGAATCCGCCTCGAAGGGTTCAAGATCCGCACCCGTGAACGCCCTGCCCACGTTCCGCTACCACCCGGACCCGCTGACCACCGGTGAGGTCGAGCCGAGCGACAGCCGCTGCGAGAGCTGCGGCCTGGCCCGCGGCTACACCTACACCGGCCCGACCTACGCGTCCGAGGAGATCGAGCGGCTCTGTCCGTGGTGCATCGCGGACGGGTCGGCGGCGGTCCGCTTCGAGGCGTGGTTCATCGAGGCGTACGACGCCCCTGACGACGTACCGCCCGCGGTCGTCGCCGAACTGCTGACGCGGACACCCGGGTTCAAGGCGTGGCAGCAGGAGACCTGGCTGTTCCACTGCCGGGACGCCGCCGCGTTCCTCGGGCGGGTCGGCCACAACGAGCTCCGGGTGTACCCCGAGGCCAGGGAGATGCTGCTGCGCGAGGCCAGGTCGTTCGGCTGGTCGGCCGAGGAGTCCGAGTACTACGTACGGCACCTGGACGCCGACGGGGATGCGACGGGGTACCTGTTCCGGTGTCTGCACTGCGGGACCTACCTGGCGTACTCCGACATGTCCTGAGGGGCAGGTCGGGACAATCACCCATGGAGCACAGTTGTCGCGCCCGGTAGTTTCTCTGGTAACCGAGTTGGGAGGACCTGATGGGGTTCGTGAAGACAATGCTCAAGGGTGCTGTGGTGGCCAAGCTGGCGCAGGTCGCGCAGCGTGAGCTGAGCAAGCCCGAGAACCAGCAGAAGATCAAGCAGGCCGTACAGAAGGTCCAGCAGCAGGTCCAGCAGCGCCGCGCCCACTGACAAACCGCGCCCACTGACAGCTGGGCCGACTGGCAGATGGGCCCACGGCGGCTCACTGAGCAGGTTTGTGCGCCTGCAGGGTGTACGTCGCAGCCAGTCGCCACGGTGCATCCGTCAGGCGCCACTCACCGTCCGCGTCCTCGGTCATCAGACCGGGGAGGGCGTTCCAGGGCGCGCTGTCGTGCTCTTCGAGTGAGTCGAACACCAGGCCGGACCGCTGGACGGCGGTGATCGTCTCGGCGAGGCCGTGGTTCCACTCGTGCGTACGCGTGCTGCTGAACTCGACGTCGGTGTCCACGTAGGTCCCGCCCTCGTCGAAGAGCATCGGCTCCGCGGTCTCGAAGTACGGGTAGCGCACCTCGGCGTACTGCGGGCCGGTGTCCAGCGTCCATAGCATCGGATGTCCCTCGCGGACGAACAGCCGCCCGCCCGGCTTGAGAAGTCCCGCGACCACCTCGCCCCAGCGAGCGATGTCAGGCAGCCAGCACAGCGCACCGATCCCCGTGTAGACGAAGTCGTACGTCGCCTCGCCCAGCACCCGCACCGCGTCGTACGCGTCGGCCACATGGAAGTCGGCGGTCAGACCGAGCCGGTCGGCCAGCGACTGGGCCTGCTCGACGGCCGGCGCCGAGAAGTCCAGTCCGCTCATCCGCGCACCCAGACGCGCGAGTGACACGGTGTCGGTCCCGATGTGGCACTGCAGGTGGACGCCGCGCAGTCCACTAATGTCGCCGAGCCGCGGGCGGTCGAAGCGGACCACGCCGCTCAGGTACGACGGATCCGCGAGGAAGTCGGCCACGTGGTAGCTGGGAGACGCCACGTGCGCCGGAACCCGTTCGTCCCAGTTGGCGCGGTTCACGTCGAAGTACTCGTTCACGGCTCGAATGTCGCACACCACGGCGTACCCGCGCCTGCCCTTTTGAGGTGGAGTTACCTCCACCACCGAGGAGGACGCAGCCTGACTGTGCTCGCGGCGCGGTCCTGATGTGGTGGACCTCATGAGTCAGGTCATCGCTCGGACGCGCATTCAGGACATCGACGCGCTGCGTGGTTTCGCCCTGCTGGGCATTCTGATCGTGAACATCACCTTCGCCGCTTCCGGCTTCCCGATTCATCTGGCCCAGGATCCGGCGTACGACTCGTGGCTCGACCACACCGTCCACTGGCTGTCGTCGGCCTTGGTGGACATGAAGTTCTACCTGCTGTTCTCGTTCCTCTTCGGGTACAGCTTCCAGTTGCAGATGGAGGCGGCGCAGCGCGCGGGTGCAGCGTTCCGGCCGCGAATGCTGCGCCGGCTCGGTGGGCTCTTCGTCCTCGGTGCGCTGCACGGCGTCTTCCTGATCACCGGCGACATCCTGAGCGTCTACGCGATCATCGGGCTGGTCCTGCTGGCGATGCGTCGCGTGTCGGACCGTACGGCGCTCACCGTCGCAGCAGGTATCTACGCCTACCTGTTCGTCACACTGGGCGCCGCTTCGCTGTTCGTGGACACAACGCAGTTCATGGACCCCACCACAGCACTGGCGGCCGCACAGGAGACCACAGCGAACCTGGCGGGCTCGTTCAGCGATGTGATCGGCGAGCACGTCCGCGCGCTACCGACGTACGGCCTGTCCTTGCTGACGGTCCAGGGGCCGACCACGCTGGCCGCGTTCCTCATCGGCATGGTCGTCGGACGACGCCGGTTGCTCAAGAACCTCTCCGGCAACGAGGCGGTACTACGGCTGCTGCAACTCATCGGCTTCACGGTCGGCATCGCGGGCGGTGCGTACTACGCGTCCGCCGGCGGCAACAGCAACACGTGCGCCGTACTGATCAGCGTGCTGACCGCGCCGTTCCTGTCGGCCGCGTACGGCGCGACGCTGCTCAGGCTCATGCACACGGACCGCGGCGGTGACGTCCGCAGGCTGCTCGTACCGGCTGGGCGGATGGCACTGTCCAACTACCTGGGGCAGTCCGTGGCCACCATGCTGCTCTTCACCGGCGTCGGCTTCGGCCTGGTGGGGCAGGTGTCTCCACTGGAGACGTTAGGGCTCGCGGTCGGCATCTTCGTGCTGCAGGTGCTGCTGAGCCACGTCTGGCTCAGCAGCTTCCACTACGGCCCTGTCGAAGGGGCTTTGCGGGCAGTCACCAACTGGACTGCCCCGCGCTGGCGTGCTCAGGCCGCGTGACGGCCGTCGTGCAGACGGGCGGTGCGAATGGTGTGCACCGTCCGGGTGGTCGATGCGGGCTTGTGGTTGAAGGGTTCAGCCGCTGCGCCAAGGGCGAGCAGGTCGAGCTTGGTCCGGGCCAGGTCACGGTCGTCAGCGACCCAGGTGCCCCGCAGTCCGGCGGACGGACCGGTCGAGTGACGCCTGTTGCTGATCTCCAGAGCCGCGATCACGGCCAGCGCGAGTACGAGAAGAACGATGTATCCGGTCATGGCAGTAATCATTCTAGCAATCAGATTCTGCCACCAGTGGCACTATTGACATAGTCCGACAAATTCCTGCCATACTGGTCAGGTGCTGAAGAAGATCGCTGTGGTGCTGATGGAAGACGTCGCGCTCTTCGAGTTCGGGGTGCTCGCGGAGGTGTTCGGGATCGACCGAACCGACGACGGAGTGCCGCCGTTCGACTTCAAGGTGTGTTCGACCACACCCGGCGTCCCGATGCAGACCAGCACCAACTCCCAGGTGGTCGCGCCGTACGGCCTGGAGGAACTCGAAGACGCCGACCTGATCGGCATCCCGGCCACGACCTGGCGGCACGCATACGACGAGCGAATCCTGGACGCGCTGCGCCGGGCCGAGGCCCGCGGCGCGATCCTGCTGACGGTCTGCTCGGGCGCGTTCGTGCTCGGCGCCGCCGGCCTGCTCGACGGGCGGGCGTGCACGACGCACTGGCGCTACATCGACAAGTTCCACGACCAGTTCCCGGCCGCGAAGCTCGACCCGGACGTGCTGTTCGTCGACGACGGGAACATCATCACCAGCGCCGGCACCGCGGCCGGTATCGACGCCTGCCTGCATCTGGTACGCCGCGAACTCGGCAGCGCGGTCGCGACGCGGATCGCCCGCCGGATGGTGGTTCCGCCGCAGCGCGACGGCGGCCAGCGGCAGTACGTCGAGGTGCCGGTGCCGGAGTCGTCCGGCGAGAGCCTGCAACCGGTCCTCGACTGGATGGTCGACAACCTGACCATGGAGCACACCGTGCCCGCGCTGGCCCGGCGCGCCCAGATGTCCGAGCGCACGTTCGCGCGCCGCTTCGTGGCCGAGACCGGTACGACACCACTCAAGTGGGTGACCACCCAGCGGGTACTGCGCGCCCGGACGCTGCTCGAGCAGACCCGGATGGGCATCGAACAGATCGCGACCGAGTCAGGATTCGGCACCGCCGCACTGCTCCGGCATCACTTCCGCCGCGTCGTCGGCGTACCGCCCCAGGACTACCGCAGAACGTTCCGCACCGCCGGCTGAACGCGCCCCGGATCGTCGCGCAACCACGTGGTTGCACACTGACAGGATCAGAACGGTGACGCTGGGTCAAGCAGTTCTGGCCAGTTGTCGTGTGAGGAAGGCATCAGCGCACCGATTTGCATCCCCACCCCCTGCTCTGCCTAAGGTCACAAGGGGGTAACAGCGATGCGCAGATGGAGTGGTTGTGACGACGCCGGACCGCCCTTCGGGCAGGACCGCACGCCGATTGAGCTGGGACGTGGTGCGCGTCCTGGCGGTGCTGGCGGTGATGTTCACGCACACGACGTACATGGGACCGTTCCTGCACCCTGAGCTCGGTGCACCGTTCGGGCCGTACCCCTTTCAGGTCGGCGCCAGCATTCTGCTGGTGATCAGCGCGTACTTCGTCTGCGTCACGATCCGCCGCGGTTCGACGGCCCGGTGGTTGTGGCGGCGGGTGTGCCGCGTACTCCCGCCGTACCTGATCGCCGTCGTGTTCACGTACACGGTCGTCATGCTGTTCGCACCGCGCAACTGGCTGCTGCCGACCGTGCGGGACCTCTGGGCGAACCTGACGCTCGCCGCGTCGTTCGACCGCAACGTCAACCTGATCGACGGCTCGTACTGGACACTGCCGCTGCAGCTGATGGCGTTCGCCGCGGCCGCAGTGCTCTGGCCGCGCGGCATCGGCCCGCGGATCACCACCATGCTCTGGATCATGATTCTCGGACCGGTCGCCCTGCAGTGGCACGGCCGGATCGACCACAGTCCGATCTGGGTGATCCAGGTCTGGAACGGGCTCGGGCTGCACCGTCTGCAACTGTTCGCGATCGGTATCGCCATCTGGCTGTGGTCGCAGAAGCGGATCGGCGCCGTCCACCTCTCGGCGCTGCTGGCGGCCACCGTGTTCGCGCAACACGCGCACACCGCGGATCTGCCGTCGTCGCTCGGCATCGGCGCGCTGCTGGTGGTGGTCGCGCTCGCGGCGCGCGGTCCGGACTGGACCGTGTTCGAGAAGGTTCGCCGGCCGATCCAGTTCCTGGCCCGGATCTCGTTCGGTCTGTACCTGCTGAACCAGGCGCTCGGCTACGTGATCGCGTACCGGCTGATGCAGCTCGGCGCCGACCGCTTCGTGCAGATCGTGGGCGCCGCGGTCGGTGTGACCGTGCTGGCCTGGCTGCTGACGAAGTACGTCGAGGAACCCGCCTTCCGAGCGCTCTCGACGCTGCGGCTGCGTCGGATCAGCGCGCGGGCGTTCGCCTGGCTGACTACTTGACATCGGATACTCGTGGCTTAATACTCGATTTCGAGTAATCGAGATCGAGGAGGTCCGCATGGCCCGGCGGAAGGTCGCGAACCCGCTCGCGTTCGCGGTGCTCGGCAGCCTGAGTGAGCGGCCCATGCATCCGTACGAGATCTCGACCATGCTCCGGGCCCGCGGCAAGGACCAGAGCATCAAGGTGAACTACGGCTCGCTGTACTCCGTCGTCGCGGCACTGGAGAAGCACGGCTTCATCGCGGCGCGCGAGACCGTCCGCGAGGGCAACCGGCCCGAGCGGACGATCTACGAGCTCACCGGGGCCGGCCAGGCCGAGTTCGACGACTGGCTGAGCGAGCTGGTCGGGACACCCACCCGGGAGTACCACCCACTCGAGGCGGGACTCTCGTACCTGCCCGGCCTGCAGCCGGACCGGGCGGCTGAGCTGCTCGAGCAGCGCCTCGCGGCGATCGATGCCGACATCGAGCGGACGGACGTCGCGCACGACCGGATGGTCGCGATGGGGCTGCCGCGGATCTTCTGGGTCGAGTCGGAGTTCCGGCTGGCGCTGCTGCGCGCGGAGTCGGCGTACGTCCATCAGCTCGTGAACGACATCCGTGCGGACACGCTCGACGGGTCGCGGTTCTGGCGACAGGCGTGGCAGCACTACCTGGAGGACGGGATCAGCCCCGCCGAGCAGCTGCAGGATCCGGTCAAGTACTTCGGGGAGGAGTTCGCCTGGATGCAGGCGATGCCTCCGGAAGCCCGGTAAGAGAAACGGCCCCTGACCCGAGGTGCGGCAACACCGGGGTCAAGGGCCGCAGTTCCTCGAGTCGGTCCGAAAACCTGGCACCCAAGGCCACAACCATCAGGATAGCCAGCCGCGGACCGGCTCCCGACACACACAAGGGAGTCAACTGATGGCTACACCTGCCGTCGAAGCGGTCGACCTGGTCAAGACGTACCCGGCCGGCCGCCGCAAACCACCGCTGCGCGCGCTCGACGGATTGACCGTCGGCGTCGAGGAGGGCGTCGTCTTCGGCCTGCTCGGGCCGAACGGCGCCGGCAAGTCCACCACCGTCAAAATCCTCACCACGCTGTCCCGCGCGGACTCCGGGACCGCCCGGGTCGCCGGGTACGACGTGACGCGCGAGCCGGACCAGGTGCGGCACGCGATCGGCTACGTACCGCAGAAGTCCAGCTCGGATCCGATGGCGACCGGCCTGGAGAACCTGGTGCTGAGCGGGCGCATCTTCGGGCTGTCCCGCCAGGACGCCGTCCGGCGCGCGCGTGAACTGCTGGAGACGTTCGGGCTTTCCGAACACGCAGACCGCGCCGTGAAGACGTACTCCGGAGGCATGCAGCGAAAGCTGGACGTCGCGCTCGGACTCGTGCACCGGCCGAAGGTACTGTTCCTCGACGAGCCGACCACCGGTCTCGATCCCGAGGCCCGCGCCGACCTGTGGAACGAGGTGCTGCGGCTGTCCGGTCAGGAAGGTCTGACCGTGCTGCTGACCACGCACTACCTTGACGAGGCGGATCGACTGGCGGGGCAGCTGGCGATCGTCGACCACGGGCGAGTCGTTGCCGAGGGCACTCCGGACACGCTGAAGGCCGGACTGCGCGGCGATTCGGTGCACGTCGAGCTGGTCGACGCGGACACCGACGGGACGGTGCGGTCGCTGCTGCAGCAGCTGCCCGTAGTCGGCGAGATCATTGTCGAGGGCAACACTCTGCGCGCCCGGGTCGAGCGCGGTGCCACCGCCGTACCGGCCGTGCTCGGCATCCTCGAGGACAAGGCGATCCCGGTGGTCGCGGTCACGATGTCGCGGCCGTCGCTGGACGACGTGTACCTGCAGCTCACCGGCCGTTCGTTCCGGGTTGCGGAGGCGGCATGATCACGCACACTTCGCTCATCCTCGGGCGCTGGCTGCGGGCGTCGTACCGGCAGCCGGCCCTGATCGCGTTCACGCTCGTGCAGCCGGCGATCTGGTTGCTGTTGTTCGGGCAGCTGTTCCAGGGCGTGGTCCGGATCCCGGGCTTCGGTGATTCGTCGTACATCGCGTTCCTGACACCCGGGATCGTGATGATGACCGCGATGATGACGGCCGGCTGGAGCGGTACGTCGTTCATCCAGGACATGGAGCGCGGCGTGATGGACCGACTGCTCGCGTCACCGGTCAGCCGCGGCGGGCTGATGGCGGGACAACTGCTCAGCAACGCGACGACCACCATGATCCAGACGATCCTGGTGTTCGCGATCGGCTTCGCGGCCGGCGCGCGGTACGACGGCGGGATCGGCGGGTACGTCGTCACGATCGTGGCATCGATCCTGGTCGGCCTCGCGTTCGGGTCGCTGTCGAACGCGGCGGCGCTGCTCACGCGTCAGCAGGAGGCACTGATCGGGATCTTCCAGTTCGTCACGCTGCCGCTGACGTTCCTGTCCTCGATCATGATCAACCCCGAGGTGGCACCGCACTGGGTGAACGTCGCGGCCCGCTTCAACCCGGTCGACTGGGCCACGGTCGCCGCGCGCGAGTCCCTCGCCGCCGACCCGGACTGGTCGTCGGTCGGGCGCCACGCGGCGTACCTGCTGGTCTTCACGCTCATCGTCGGCTGGCTGTCGACCCGGGCCTTCCGCGCCTATCAGCGGTCGGTCTGACGAAGTGGCGGACCTCCACCACTCACCAACCTCGCTGAAAGACCCGTTTTCGGCACTCACTGAGCGTGAGCCGGCTCGGGTCGGCGTGGTTGGTGAGTGGCTCAGGTCCGCTCGGCGTACCAGGGCTTGATGACGTCGTCGATCAGCGCGAGCCGTTCGTCGAACGGGATGAACGCGGACTTCATCGCGTTGATCGCGAACCAGCGGAAGTCCTTCATCCCGTAGCCGAACGCCTCGGCCAGGAGGGCCAGCTCGCGGCTCATCGACGTACCGCTCATCAACCGGTTGTCGGTGTTCACGGTCACCCGGAAGCGAAGCTTGGCGAGCAGCCCGATCGGGTGGTCGGCGATCGACTCGGCCGCCCCGGTCTGCAGGTTGGAGCTCGGGCACATCTCCAACGGGATCCGGCGGTCCCGGACGTACGCCGCGAGCCGCCCGAGCTCCACCTGGTCACCGTCCACGGTGACGTCGTCGATGATCCGGACGCCGTGCCCGAGCCGGTCCGCGCCGCACCACTGGATCGCCTGCCAGATCGACGGCAGCCCGAATGCTTCGCCGGCGTGGATCGTGAAGTGCGCGTTCTCCCGCTGCAGATACTCGAACGCGTCCAGGTGCCGGGTGGGCGGGTAGCCCGCCTCGGCGCCGGCGATGTCGAACCCGACCACGCCGGCATCGCGATACTTGACCGCGAGCTCCGCGATCTCCATCGAGCGCGCCTTGTGCCGCATCGCGGTCAGCAACTGCCGCGCGACGATCGGCCGCTCGGCCACCGACATCCCGTGCTCGAACCCTTCGCCGACCGCGTCCACGACCTGCTCGAGCGTGAGCCCGCGAGTCAGATGCTGCTCGGGCGCGTACCGGATCTCGGCGTACACCACCCCGTCCGCGGCGAGATCCTGCACGCATTCGCTCGCGACCCGCTTGATCGCCTCGGCCGTCTGCATCACCGCGACCGTGTGGTCGAACGTCTCCAGGTACCGCTCCAAGGACCCCGAGTCCGCCGACTCCACGAACCACGCCCCCAGCTCGGCGGGGGCGTTGCGCGGCAGTTCGTGCCCGATCTCCCGCGCCAACTCCAGCACCGTCTCCGGCCGCAGGCCCCCGTCCAGATGATCGTGCAAGAGCACCTTCGGCGCCGCTCTCAACTCCTCAGGCCTGATCATCCCGCCATCCTGCCACCCGCCTTGCTCAGCAGGACCTCTCGTTGGTGCAACGCGCCGTTGCACCAATCTGCCCCGGGTCGCCCCGAGCTACACCGTGCTGCCCCGGCGCCCCGGCGTCCTGAGCACCCGAGCTGCCCCGCGCTGCCCGAGTTGCCCGAGTTGCCCGAGTTGCCCCGAGCTGCCCCGCGCTGCCCGAGCTGCCCGAGCTGCCCGAGCTGCCCGAGCTGCCCGAGTTGCCCGAGTTGCCCGAGTTGCCCCGAGCTGCCCCGAGCTGCCCCGCGCTGCCCCGAGCTGCCCTGAGCTGCCGGCGGAGGGGTGGTCGGCAGCCGGCGGGCCGGCGGGCCGGCGGGCCGGCGGGGTGAGCATGGCCGACGTAATGAGGCTGTGGGGTGATGAGGCGTGGGCGGGTGTTGTAGCCGTGGATCTATGGAGGGTTTTCTCCGTATGGCGGGGCAAAATCCTCCACTGTCACGCGAAAAATCCTCCTAGGAGCGTTTTCCGCAGTCGCCGTACAGGTGTGGTGTGTGAACCCGGCGAACAACGGCGTTCGGCGCAGCCGCGGTAGCGGTCGGCGCAGCCAGCGCGACCTGGATGGCGGCGCGACCTCGGTGGCGGCGCGACCTGGATGGCGGCGCGACCTCGGTGGCGGCGCGACCTGGATGGCGGCGCGACCTCGGTGGCGGCGCGACCTGGATGGCGGCGCGACCTC
>NZ_JBEZFT010000021.1:88280-94345 GCF_040649595.1 Kribbella sp. NPDC048915
GGTGGCGGCGCGACCTCGGTGGCGGCGTGACCTCGGTGGCGGCGTGACCTGGGTGGCTCGGTGGTCGTCGGCTCGTGCCGAGGTACCGCGGCCGCGGCAGATCGTCTGCGCCAACACGGTCATCCGGGCCAACACGATGGGTTAACCGCTCGTCGTGGGGGTTCTCTGCTGGTACACGAGCAGACAACCCCCAACACGAACGGATATCCCTCGGCGTTGGGGGCCTCGCGGCCGGCTCGCCCAACCTCGACCACCTGCCCGCCCAAACCTCAACGGCCGCAGAATCGCGTGCCCAGATCCAGTCCCAGCCGGCGGCGTCGCTCATCACGGCCCGGGGTCGTACCAATTGTGGCGGAGTACGCATTGAAGGGCTTCAAGGCACCGATCGGTGTGGCCGAGTGGACCGATGCCATCAACAAGTCGCGGCCCGAGGAGTTCCGGTCCGCGAGCCGAGTGTCGCGAACTGGAACCGCGACCGTCGAGTACTGATCCGGCGCTCTCTGCGCCGTTCTCAACTCCTCAGGTCCAATCATCCCGCCATACTGCCACCCGAATCTGCCCCACGATGCCCCGAAAAGGCCTTCGCGTCGCACCACTTCACCGCGAAAGCCTGTGCCCATGGACCAGACCCCGCGCCGGCCACCCGTCCTAGAACTGCTGCAATTGTCCCCATCTTTGGGTACTATTGCAGTCACGAGTCAGGAGAGTGTCATGTCGCGTCAAGATCTCGCCGACATTGCTTCCGAACAGTGGGGGTTGATCACCACTGCACAGGCCGAGGCTGCCGGCAGCAGCCGCAAGGCAGTCGGCCGGCTGGCGCAGTCCGGCGCGCTCGAGCGACTCGCACACGGTGTCTACCGCCTGACCGGAGCACCTTCGGATCCCCGCGATGATCTGCGAGCAGCCTGGCTGGCCCTTGACCCAGCGCGCACAGCCGGTGAAAGACTTCGTGACGAGCTCCCCGAGGTGGTTTCGCACCGCTCGGCCGCCGCGCTGTACGAGCTCGGTGATCTCGATGCCGATCGACATGAGTTCACCGTTGCCGGCCGTCGCCAAACGCGGCGCAATGACGTCCGCTTCCACAGGGCGACACTGAGCTCCGGTGACTGGGGCATCGTGCACGGTCTGCCCTGCACAACGGTGATCCGGACCATCACGGACCTGGCTGCGGCTCGCACCGATGGCGGGCACCTTGCCGCTGTGGTCCGTGACGCCCTCACCGTCCGCCATGTCGACGTCGATCAACTCGCGCATGCGCTCTCACCGTATGCGGCCCGCTATGGTGCGCATGACGGGGACGGCGAATCGCTCCTGATCCGGTTCCTGGAGGACGCCGGCGTTCCGCGAGCAGCAAGGCGGACGATCGAACTCGCGACCCGCGGCCGGACAGCCGCCGACCGGGTTCGATGAGTACGCCGCGCACGCCTCTCAATCCGGCGGCAATCCGCCGCTCACTTGGCGATCGCCTCCGCGCCGAGGCCAAACGCCGCGGCCGGCCGGCTGGGGATCTGCGACGGGAGTTCGTCTTCCAGCGCTTCCTCGGACGAGTGTTCTCGCAGCCAGGTAATCGATGGGTCCTCAAGGGCGGCACCGGTCTGCTGGTGAGACTCCAGGAAGCGCGCTACAGCAAGGACATCGACCTGGTCGTACCGGGCGAACCCTTCGACGTCGACGAGGCGGTCGAGGCGTTGCGAGCGGAGATTCGTCGCGATGCAGGAGACCACCTGACCTTCGCCATCGACAGCGCGACCCGGCCCGACGACGGCCAGGTGGCCGCAATGCTCAAGGTGACGTGCTACACCGGCGCGACACCCTTCGAGCGCTTCACCATCGATCTGTCCACCAGGTCGCACATCATTGCCGCAGTCGACAGAATCCGCCCACAGCCAGTACTCGAGCTCGCCGACGCGGACCCGTTGCCAAGGTTTGTGCTGTACCCGCTGCCCGACCAGGTCGCCGACAAACTGTGCGCCATGTACGACCACTACGGCGCCACCGGCAAACCGTCGACTCGGTATCGCGATTTGGTCGACCTGGCGCTGATCGCCACCACCAACGAGCTGAACGCGACTCTCACCGCACAGGCGATCACCGCGGAGGCGGCCCGGCGAGACTGCGCACTGCCACCTGCACTCGAAACCCCCGGACCTGAATGGCACGCCGGGTACCCCCGTGCAGCTCGCGATGCCAGCCTCCCAACGGAGCTACAGAATCTCGCCGGCGCAATCGACGCGGTAGGCGACTGCCTCAATCCGGTCCTGGCGGGCACCGCAACCGGAACGTGGATGCCGGGATCCAGACTCTGGAAGGCTGCGCCCGACGAATAGACCGCGGCCGTCGCGGGCTGATCCGGCAAATGTTCAAGAAAGGTGTCGGTGGGGGGTGTCATCGTGGGTGGATGAACCGGGTTCGTGGGCGGGCCGAGTGGCAGTTCTTCGGGGTGCTGTCGCGGGCGGATCGTGGGTTGGCGGCGGCATGGTGGGGGTTGCTGGTCGCGCGCGGAGCGTTGCCGGCGGTGTTCGCGATCGCGATGGGGGCGCTGATCGGGGCGGTGCAGCGCGGGGATTCGCTGGCGGGACCGCTGAGTTTCATGGGGACGACATTCGTGCTGATGCAGGTGCTGACGCCGGTTCATCAGGCGGTCAGCGCCAACCTCGGCAGTCGCGTGTCGGCGTACCTGAACGACGTTCTGGCCAAGGCGTGCGTGGGGCCGCCGGGGATCGGGCATCTCGAGGATCCGGACCTGAGTGAGGACCTGACCGTCGCGCGTGAGTTCGACCGCGGCCAGACCGGGCCGCCGATGTACCTGAACGTCGAGTTCGTCGCGGGCAGTCTGGTGGAGCTCGTCGGCGGGGTCGCGTCCGCGGTCGTACTGTTCGGGTTCACGTGGTGGGCGCCGATCGTCCTGGTCGTCGCATGGTCGGCGACGCACTGGCTGCTGCGCGAGAGTGGCGTGTGGAAGGACCGCAACACCGCGGAGGTGCGGGCGGCGCAACGGCATGCCGCGTATGCGTACGAGCTCGCCGTCGAGCCCGAGGCGGCGAAGGAGTTGCGGCTGTTCGGCCTCGCCGATTGGACCGTACGGCGGTTCACCGAGCGGCGGCGCCGGCTCTTCGAGTTGCAGTACGCCGCAACGCGTCTGCGGGAGCGCCCGATGATCTGGAGTCTGCTGATCATCGGGGTGGCCAACGGTCTCGTGTTCTGGTCGCTCGGGGCGGCGGCGATCGACGGGCGGCTGCCGGTGGATCGGCTGGTGGTGTTCGCCCAGGTCGCGATCGGGGTCGGAATGATCGCGTTCGGCGGGCTGAACTGGGCGCTCGACGGGGCCGCCGCACCGGTCTCCGCCGTCAATCGCCTGGAGCCCGCGATGGCACCGGCCGGCGCCCTCCGCCCATCGAGCCGCCCCACCACCGCACCGCAGACCGGCGCGGTCGGGCTCGACATCAGGAACCTGCACTTCCGTTATCCACAGACGGACAGACCGATCTTCGACGGGCTCGACCTCACCGTGCCGGCCGGCTCCTCACTCGCCGTCGTCGGTCAGAACGGGGCCGGCAAGACCACGCTCGCCAAGCTCCTGTGCCGGCTGTACGACCCCGACGACGGAACGATCCGCGTCGACGGCACCGACGTGCGAGACCTCGACGTAACAGCTTGGCGGACCCGCGTCGCCGCGGTCTTCCAGGACTTCCTCAAACTGGAGCTCCCACTGCGCGACAACGTCGCCCCGGCCGGCGCGCCCGAGACCGACATCCGCGCCGCCCTCGCGGACGCCGGCGCCGCGGACCTCGCGGACCTCGACACCCGGCTCGCCACCGGGTACGGCGACGGGACGGACCTCTCCGGCGGCCAATGGCAGCGGGTCGCTCTCGCCCGCGCGCTGTGCGCCGTACGGCAGGGAGCGGGCCTGGTCCTGCTCGACGAACCGACCGCGCAACTGGACGTCCGCGGCGAGGCGGCGATCTTCGACCGCATCCTGACCGCGACGCGCGACGTGACCACGATCCTGGTCTCGCACCGGTTCTCCACCGTGCGGCACGCGGACCGGATCTGTGTCCTGGAGCACGGACGCGTTGTCGAGCTCGGCAGTCACGACGAGCTGATGGCGTACGGCGGCCGGTATCGGACGATGTTCGACCTGCAGGCGAAACGCTTCACGGCCGAGGTGGACGAGGAGGGGCTCAGCTATGACACGCTCTGACGACATGCCCCGCGCGCTGCCGGCGATGTGGCGCCTGTGCAAGCTCGGGTACCAGCACGAGCCGTGGCTGCTGGTCGCTGCCTTCGTGATGACGCTGCTCGCAGCCGTCCCCGATGCGTTGCTGGCGTTGTGGTTGAAGATCCTCGCCGACGGGGTCCTGGACGGCGATCGCAGCGCCGTACTGCTCGCCGCGGGCGGTCTGGCGCTCTCGGTGACCGCGACCTGGTTCCTGCGGACCTTGTCGGCGCGGATCTCGCGGCGCTTCCGCGACCGCGTGACGATCATGCTCGAAGCACACGTCGCCCGATTGCAGTCGTCGGTCGCTACCGTCGAGCACCACGAGCGGCAGGACTACCTCGATCGGCTGTCGGTGCTGCGGAAACAGGTCTTCGTGCTCGACCACATGTACATGTCGTTGTTCTCGACCTGCGGCTGGATCCTCCGCCTCGGCGTGACGGTCGCCCTGCTCATGTCGATCCATCCGGCGCTGGTGCTGCTGCTCGTCTTCGCGCTGCCGACGGTGATCAGCTCCAGCTGGCGGCCGGGCGTCGAGCGTGCGGTCGAGGAGCGATATGCCCCGCATTTCCGCCTCGCGCAGCATCTGTTCAAGACCGCGACCACGGCCGCACCGGGCAAGGACGTCCGGGTCATCGGACTCGGGCCAGACCTCGTCGCCGGTCGCCGCCGGGAGTGGGAGAAGTGGTACGAGCCGATGGCGTCCGCTCGCTGGGCCAGCGCGGCGTGGCACAGCGCGGCCTGGGCGGTGTTCGGCGCGGCGTACGTCGGAGCGGTGCTGTTCGTCGCGTCTGGACTGAACGGTTCAGTCGGTGACGTGTTGCTGATCCTCGCCGCCGGTGCGCGACTGTCGGCGTACATCGGTGCCACGGTGGGCGAGATCGGGTTCCTGCGCGGCATCTGGCTGGACGGTTCGCGACGGCTGGTCTGGCTGGAGAACTACGCGGCATCCTTCGACAGCGAGGCGGATCAGCCGGCGCCCGAACGCCTCGACGACGGCATCCGGTTGGAGAACGTCACGTTCTCGTACGCCGGGAGCTCGCGGCCTGCCCTGGCCGACGTCGATCTGGTCCTCCCGGCCGGCAAGGTGATCGCGGTCGTCGGAGAGAACGGAGCCGGCAAGTCCACGCTGGTGAAGCTGATCTGCAAGCTCTACGAGCCGACCTCCGGTCAGGTGCTCCTGGACGGCCGGTCGCTGAGCCGGATACCGGCCGACGCGTGGCGTGCGAAGATCGCCGGCGCGTTCCAGGACTTCTTCCGGTTCGAGTTCCGCGCGGTCCACAGCGTCGGGCTCGGCGATCTGCCCCGGCTGGACGACGTACCGGCAGTCACCACCGCTGTCGGACGGGCCGGCGCGGAGGACGTTCTGGAGCGGCTCGAGTCCGGACTGGACACCCAATTGGGGTCGACCTGGCCGGACGGCGCGGAGATCAGCTTCGGGCAGTGGCAGAAGCTCGCGCTGGCGCGCGGATTCATGCGCGACCGCCCCCTGCTCCTGGTCCTCGACGAGCCGACGGCCGCACTGGACGCGGAGACCGAGCACGCCCTGTTCGAGCGGTACGCCGCGGCGGCGCGGGACAGTACGGACGGCCGGATCACGATCCTCGTCTCGCACCGGTTCTCGACGGTGCGGATGGCCGACCTGATTGTCGTCCTGGACGGCGCGCACGTCGTCGAGACCGGCACCCACGAGGAACTGATGGCCCGCGACGGCCACTACGCCGACCTGTACCGAATCCAGGCCGCGGCCTATAACTAGATGATTGATGCACGGGGATTGGTGTCCGGCGTGGATGCGTGACGGCACGGGCGAGGGTGTCCAGAATCGGCGCTGCTTACCCAAGTCTCG